>DCDU01000180.1 GCA_002316585.1 Firmicutes bacterium UBA1047
CATCCGGCAGAAATGTTATGAAATGCGGCTGCCAGTAAGTTTCCAATGCACTGAGAAAAAATCCTGTTGAAAAAACAGAAAGAAATATGCATAGAACAGTACTGTTCTTAAAAACAAAATCAGAGCTGTTTTTGACATGTTGCTTTATTGAAATACGCTGTTTTTTCTCTTCTTTAACCCCATCAGACATATCAGATATAAACAGCACCGATAAAATGATAACTGTAACAGTTAAAACAATTCTTACAATTATATTTAAATCATATGTACCTATGGAAGAAAATAATTTAACCGATATTTCCGGGAAGAATCCGCCGGATAACGCACCTGCTGACAGTCCTAAAGCTTCCAATACCGAAAGCCTTGTTGTTATATTGTGCAATTTATCTTTTCCAAAATTATCTATGTAATAGTCTATAAACAATGCGTCAAATGAGCCGGAAGCAAGAGCCTTGGCTAAACCATAAAGCATCATTACAGTACATAAAATTATAAATCCGCTGCCTGTCAATAATAATGAAAAACATAAAGTAAATATCAAAAGGGATAAAACAAAGGTTTTTTTGCGGCCGAAGACATCTGCCATTATACCCGTAGGAAGTTCAAGCAAGATAACAGAAAGGGCATAAAGGCCTAAAATTATCGATAAGTTGCTTAAGGAGGCTCCCTTGTCAATTAAAGCCAAACTCAGTACCGGTGTTAAAAGTCCGGTTAAATACGAATTCAGAAACATTATCAGAGAGTAAATATGAAGCTTCATTTGTTACCTCCCAAAATAGCGATTTCATAATACAATGATTATATATGAAAACGCTATTTTGGTCAAGCACATAAAATAAAAAGACGCATTTATATGCGCCTATATAATATTTATTATTTTTTATCTGTGAAGAATGGGAGAAAGCTTCTTGTAAATCAACATTACCATGGCTGAAACTACAATGCCTTTGAATAAATTGAAAGGAACCACAGCATACAAGATAAATGTTTTTAAATCTGTTATCGCCGGATTTATTGCTTTTGCCATATCTACAAATGCTTGAATCGGGGCACCATATACTTTTGAATATACAGGAAGAAGCAAGTAATAGTTTAATAGTGCTCCTATAACCGTTAATGACAGTGTTCCTGCAACCAATCCCAATATAGCGTTTTTAAATGATTTATGCTTTTTATAAATATAGCCTGCCGGTACAACAAATGAGCATCCTATTAAGAGATTTGCAAATTCGCCTATTCCTCCGGTGTCTGTTCCGTTAATTACAAAGTTTATTAAAATCTTAACCAATTCAATAGTGGCTCCGGCAGCAGGTCCTAAGGCAAATGTACCTAACAATACAGGTACTTCGCTGAAATCCAGCTCATAAAAATTTGGTGCAAACCATAGCGGGAACTCAAGCAACATTAATACTGTGGCTACAGCTGCCAAAACTCCTACCTTTGCTATTACTTTTGTGTTGCTTCTTTGTTTTAATGACATCTCACTTTTCATGTTTTCCTCCTTGTGCTCAGCACTATTCTAAGATTATCAGCGGCATATCGTAGTGTCATTCACCAATTTATCAGTCATTACGCAGAGTAAGTTAGGTAAAGATTTTAAAAAACTCTGAAAAATTGGATTAGACATACAAAAGCCTCTGAAATCTTCAGAGGCATCGAAAAAAATTGCTCACAAATTGTAAGTAATCTCTTCTTTCATCCAGACTGTACTGTCGGTATTGGAATCTAACCAATTCAACCTTTCGGCTCGCGGACTTTACCGCCGGTCGGGAATTTAACCCTGCCCTGAAGATGTTTACAGCTATATTATAACATCAAATAAATATTTGTAAACCCTTTTTTATAAATTTTTTTGATATTATTTTGACAATTTATTTTTTTATATTTTCACATTTTTTAATCCACAGCTCATAGGATGCATCGCTTGGCNNGCTCGCGGACTTTACCGCCGGTCGGGAATTTAACCCTGCCCTGAAGATATTTACAACTTTATTATACCATTAATTATATATTTGTAAACACTTTTTTTGAAAAAATTGATATTATTATGACGAATTATTTTGAATGTCCAATTTATCCGCATAAATACAATCGTTCCCAAGAGGAAGATGAGGTCATAGGAATGTCCCAAAATTAGTCATAAATTTTAAAAAAGATAATATTATAGATTAAGAGGACAAGGTAAGGTGCATTCATGATAAATTTATTGAACCATTTAAATTTAAAGATTAAAAATGTTGTTTCCAAGGCTGAGATCATTTTGAAGGAAGCTGTTGAAATTCGGCTTCGAATCAACAGTCCCGTATTGATTAAAACTACAAAGAGAAATTTGTTTTTAGATGAAAATATTATTATCGATAAGAAAGATATTGACGATATTGTAGGGAATTTTACCAAGAATTCAATACATGCATTTGAAAACGAAATTAACAGCGGATATATAACAATTGAAGGCGGACACAGAGTGGGCATATGCGGAGACTGCATATATGATCAAAGCGGCTTGAAGGGATTTAAAAATATTACTTCTCTTAACATAAGAATTGCAAGGGAATTTCCGGGATGCTCCGATAAAACCTTAAAGTACCTTTTGACCCCGGACAAAAATATATACAATACATTGATTATAGGTCCGCCTCTTTCCGGAAAAACAACATTAATACGGGATGTGGCTAAAAATTTAAGCGATGGTTTTAAAAATCCATATTTTGAAGGATGTGATATAACATTAATTGATGAAAGAGGAGAAATCAGCGCTGTTTACAATGGAGTACCTCAGATGGATACAGGCAGAAGAACAGATGTATTGTCTTATTGCAGGAAAAGTGACGGATTTTTTATGAGCATAAGAGCTCTTTCACCAAAGGTTATAATTTCTGATGAATTGGGCTCCGTAAATGATTTTGAGATTGTTCAGTACGCTTTAAAAAGCGGAGTTAAAATTATTGCAACAGCACACGGATTCAGTTTAGATGATGTGAAAAGAAATATATATTTAAGGGATATTATTGAAAAAAAATTTTTTGATAGGGCATTTATTCTTAGCAAACGTCCCCTAAAGGTAAATGAAGTATTCGATTTTCAAAGGAACAGGGTGATTTACAATGATTTGGATTAGAACTGCACTATTTATATGCACGGTAGTTTCGGTTAAATATATATTCAGCTCCGTAAACGATGATGGTGACGAAAAAATAAAAAAAATGAAAGAGTTGATTAATTTCACACAATATCTCAGGGTGTATTCCTGTGATATGAAGATGTCCATCGAAGAAATTTATGAAAAATACAATTTTAAAAGCATTGATACGGAAATGCTTATAAAGTCGTTGATAAACTTTTTAGAAGATAAAAAGAGTTCAAAGGAGTTTATGGATTACATAAATAAAATTATGTATACTTCAAAGGAATTTAATTCATATTTTGCGGAAATTATAGATTATTACGGCTTAGCATATTCAGAGGTTTTGGACAAGAAGCTTAATTTTACATCAGAAGAAATGGAAAGAGTTATGAAGGAATTTTCTGTCAGCCACGGTGAGAAAAAAACATTAAACAACAGAATTTCATTTCTTGCGGGATGTTTAGCGGCAATCATATTGGTATAAGGAGGGAATATGGATATAGATTTAATTTTCAAGGTTGGAGCAATAGGGATTGTAGTAGCGGTATTTAATCAAATTTTAACCAAGACAGGACGGGATGAACAGGCAATGCTTGTAACATTAGCGGGAGTAATTGTGGTAATGGCTCTCATTGTCGGCATGATGAATGATTTGTTTACGGAGGTAAAATCGGTTTTTAACTTGTATTGATGAGGGATAAATATGTTGCTGATGAAAATTATTTTTATAGCTGTAATAACTTTAATTTTAGGAATAACCATATCTAAATTCAATTCTGAATTTAAAGTATATATAACAGTAATTTTTGGCATTGTTGTATTGTTCATGCTTTTTAGTGAGCTGAAAATATACTTAGAAGAAATATTGAATTTGTTTGCTAAATATGACATAAAAACTGAATATTTCAGCACTATTTTAAAAATTGTAGGAATAGCATATATTTGTGACTTCATATCTCTTCTGTGCAAGGATTTAGATTATGAATCTGTAGGAAAAAAGGTTGAAATTGCCGGAAAACTTATTATTCTCATCTATTCCGTGGATGTAATAAAAATATTTCTGGATCAAATTCTGCTTTTGGTTAACGGGTGATAACATGAAAAAACTTATTTTATTTATAATTGTAATTGCTGCCTTATTTACGAAAAACTGCAATGCCTCAACAATTGAAGATGCAATAGATGAAATCCCGACACAGGATATAGAGGATTACATAAACAGTAAAAATGATTACTTCAGAGAAAATAACATAAGAATACGGGATTTGATAAAAAATGCATTTAGAGGGAGTTTAGACGTAAGCTTAAAGGATTATTTATATTATGCATTAGACAACGAGCAGAGTTATTTCAAGGATATTTTAAAAACCGGCATCAATGTGTTTGTAATTTGCATCGTGCTCACCATAATAAATTATTTTACTGACGAAACCAACAGTAAAGGTGTTTCAGACATTGTGGTTTTATTTTCAGTAATTATTATTTTTACAATTATTCTTAAGGATGTATTGAGCATAAAGGGCATGCTTAAAAATGATTTCGCGGATTTCAAAATAATTACTGAAGAAATCAATGCAGTATTTATGGCGGCAATGCTGACCTTCGGAAAATTAAGCCTGCTGCAGTTTTTCCAGACATCACTGAATTACACAATAGGTATTACAACTCAGTTTATATACAGCTTCACAAATATTATGACCGTCATTATGATAGCTGTCATTCTGACCAACAATATGAATAAGCTTATTAACGCCAAGCTTTTGTACAAAGCTCTAAAGAAAGGAACTCTTTTAATTTTATCCTGGTTTATGATTATTGTAGTCATAAATTTTTCTGTACAAGGATATATATTATATAAAACAGATAATATTTTTATAAGTTCAATTAAGGCATTATCGCCCTCATCGCTGCCTGTTGTGGGAAATGCGGTATCATCATTCTTCGGTGTTTTTTTAAAAAGTTTGCTGATGATAAAGGATGTGCTTGGAATAGTAATTATAGTTTTTATTTTATCATCGTTTGGGGGCTCAATAATAAAAATCAGCATAGCGCTTATTGTATATAAGGTGCTTGGGGTACTGACTGAACCTTTTAATGAAAATATATCCAAGCTCATTTATGAAATGGCCGATATGTTCTATATTTACCTTATATGC
>DCDU01000177.1:0-2494 GCA_002316585.1 Firmicutes bacterium UBA1047
GAAATATAGCAGTTTTTCTTAATATCAATATAAATTTCAACATCAGGATTATGCACGTCAACTGTAACCGTGCTGAATTCCTCCAAAATTTTTCCGCCTACCAAGGCGCTGAAATCCATTGATTTGATTGGAAATTCTTTGTCGCTTCTCTTTGTTTTTATTTTAAATGTTTTTATATTCTCCTTAGTTAGCAGATATTTAAAAAGTTCTTTTGTTTTTTCAATAATTGTATCAGGATCCTTTGTTGTTTTAATGGAAGGACTTAAATTTGAAATGCCGAAAACCTTTCTTACATTTTCCACTATTTCGTCCATATCATCTTCATTTTTGGTTTCAACATATACTTTGCCCGAATCTTTATATACAGACACATTATTAAATTTCTTAAGAGCGTATTTAATTTGTTCAATTAATTTCTGCTCAAAAGAGCCTCTGTTCTTACCCTTTAAAAATATTTCTCCAAAGCTTACTGCAGTTATATTATACATAATTATCCTCTCTTCGTTATGCTTCTTATATCTTTTACCGAATGCTTTATATTCTCGATTACATATTCAACTTCTTCAAAATTATTAAAATGACCTAAACTTATACGTATAGTTCCCGTCTGATACTCCCTGCTTAATTTAACAGCATTCAAAACCCGGTTATCCCTTGACTTTGAAGAGCATGCGGAGCCGGTAGAAACGTAAATATCCTTCCCTTCCAAACTGTGAAGCAATACTTCCCCGGGCACATCCTTAAAAGAAACATTGATAATATGCGGAGCTCCGCCATCTATGGGGCAGTTGATTTTTATATCTTCAATTTCTTCCGTAAGCCTTTTTATATATTGATTTTTTAAGCTGTATAATCTTTCGGTTTCCTCTTCAAAATTATCGTATATTAATTCACATGCCTTGCCAAAGCCTATAATTCCCGGTGTGTTCTCAGTTCCGGAGCGCATCCCTCTCTCCTGTCCTCCGCCATAGGTTAATGGATTTATTCTTAACCCGGAGCGAATAAAAAGTCCTCCAATGCCTTTAGGACCATGAATCTTGTGACTGCTGAATGATAATGTATCGATTGACAGTTTATTTACGTCAATTTTAATTTTTCCATAGGACTGGATTGCATCAATGTGCAGTTTTGTATTTTTGTTTTTTCCTTTTATAATATCTTTAATTTCATTTAAATCCTGCACAATGCCTATTTCATTGTTCACATGCATTATTGATACTAATAAAGTATTTTCATCAACCATATCATTGAGCATGGAAGTATTAATTTTACCGCTCTCATCAGTATCAAGATACCTAACGCTAAATTTGTCTTCTAATTGTTTAAAAACATTGTAAACAGAAGGATGCTCTATTTTGGTTGTAATGATGTTGTTATGTTTGTCCGAATTGGTTATATGACCAAAAATTGCAATATTATTGCTTTCCGTTCCTCCTCCGGTAAAATAAATTTCCTGTGCTTTTGCATTTATTAACTTAGCGGCAGACTTTCTTGCCTCATCAATTTTCTTTTCTGCCATAAGCCCCATTCTATGCAGAGAAGAGGGGTTACCGTAATAATTTTCATTTATATCTATTATATCCTTTAACACTTCATCCCTTACTTTTGTTGTTGCACTGTTATCCAAATATACTATCATGAGCACCTCTCGATTTATTATAATGCGTTCTTAAAAGCGCGAATTTTGTAAAAAAAGCTTGCATAATATCTTTATGTTTGCTATAATTGTTAATGGTTATCCCCCCCGATAACCAAAATATATTCCCAATACCCCTTTTATGCATATTAATGCTTCACAACAATGGCCACCAGGCCATTTTTGTGTTTATGACATACCCCATTTTTCAGAGTCTTTTTTCTGAAAAATGGATGGTAGGTCAAGCGCAAAGAATTCCCAAAATATGCGACGTCAGGAGCAAATATTTTGGTGAATTCCCCTGCGTACCCCGGCAATAGTTAACGTATTCTACTCATTGTTTTTCTATTTATTTTTCTACTCATTATTTTTTTATCTCTCAATCTCTTTCCTAACCTCTCCCAAATACAACTCCGACACTCTCTTAACCACCTCATTTTCTGAAGAATTAAAAAACATATCGTCTATAGTCCTAATTGGCAGCACATCATTTGATGTACCGGTTATAAAGGCGCCGTCAAAATTTTTTATCTCATCAAATTTGATTATCCGTTTTTCAACCTCTATGGAATTTCCCATGCAAACACTTATAACCTTGCTTCTTGTGACACCCAACAATACCGCAGAGTCGGGAGAAGTTATGAGCTTATTGCCTTTTACAAAAAACACATTGGACTTGCTGCCTTCACTGACTGTGTCATCATGATTAATCAGTATTGCTTCGAAAGCATTATTTTCCTCCATAATCCTTGCAACATTATCCTTCAGCTCTTTCTGGTACGATTTAATATTGGGGTTCGCTCTTTCCATTTTCACCGTAACAGTATGTATTCCCTCATTGAATTCTTCCTTTGAAGG
>DCDU01000177.1:2701-2880 GCA_002316585.1 Firmicutes bacterium UBA1047
TTTGAAGGATAATAGCTTTTAATAAAGTAAAATAATGTAACAGGGTTATCTTTATAATAATAAGAAACTCTTATGTTGCAGTTTTTGAGAGAATTTTCTTTTATTAATAATTCTATGGAGCTTTTAAATTCTTCGTAATTCAAGCCGCCCATTGCACCGCTTAATCGTATGCTTTCATT
>DCDU01000195.1:0-4895 GCA_002316585.1 Firmicutes bacterium UBA1047
TTTAATCTATAGTATAAATCTTCTCTGAAATTTCCTTTCTTAACTTCTTCGGATAAGTTTTTGTTGGTAGCGGCTATTATTCTGACATCCACACTGATTCTTTTTTCCGAGCCGATTCTGTATATTTGTTTTTCCTGCAAAACCCTTAAGAATTTTACCTGAGCGTGTAACGGCAATTCGCCAATCTCATCCAAAAAAATTGTACCTTTATCCGCAAGCTCAAACTTACCTTTGCTCATACGGTCCGCCCCTGTATAGGAGCCCTTTTCATGCCCGAACAATTCCGACTCGATTAAATTTTCGGGAATTGCGCCGCAGTTTATTACAACAAAGCTATGTTCTGCCCTGTTGCTTATTTTGTGTATATAATTAGCAACAACATCCTTGCCGACGCCGCTTTCACCGGTTAATAAAATATTTGCTTTACTGTTTGCAACTCTGTTAACCATATCGATTATTTTTTGCATAGCTTCGCTTTTGGCAATTAAACCATCATAATTATATTTTCCTTCAATTCTTCTCCTTAAGCTTCTGTTCTCCTCTTTTAATTTTCTTAATTCAATTGCCTTTTCAATTGTGAAAATAAGCTCATCTGTTGAAAATGATTTTTCTATATAATCAAAGGCACCCATTTTAACTACCTTAACAGCAGCTTTTATATCGGCATATGCAGATATAAAAATTGTTTCAATTGAAGAATCAATTTCCAATGTTTTTTGCATCAATTCTATTCCGTCCATTCCGGGCATTCGCAGGTCGGTAACCATTATATCTATAATATTGCTCTTTAAAATATTAATCGCTTCAAATCCGTCCTGAGCGGTAAATACTTTATAATTTAAATTATTAAAAATAATTTTTAAAGTTTCTCTTATGGATTTTTCGTCGTCTACAATTAAAATATTAATACTCATATAAAGGTCCCTCTTCCATCGGTATGGTCAATATTATTTTTGTCCCCTTATCATTGCTGCTATGAACATCAACTACTCCACCGGAGCTTTTTATAATGTTAAATGCAATATATAGCCCCATTCCGGTGCCATGCTCTTTTGTCGAATAAAAAGGGTCAAATATCTGATGCAGGTCTTTTTTTTGAATGCCCGTACCTGTATCTTCAATAGAAACAGAGGCATGATTATTGTTTTGATTAACACTGATTGTAATAATCCGAGGTTTTGAATCATCATTCATATTAATTGCATCTACGGAATTTAACATTAAATTAATAAACACTTGTTTCAGGTTGTCCTTATTATAAGGCAATACAATACTGCCACAGGTAAAATTAACTTCAGTTTTAATATTATTCTTATTTATAGTATAATTCAATAATGTTATTACCTCATCAATTACTTCTTTTAAATCGCAATTTCCCATTGAGGCAAAGCTGTTTTTCCCCATATTTACAAATCCCTCCAATACCCTGTTCAACCTTTCGCTTTCTTCACTGATTATCTTAAGAAGGCTTCTCATTTCATCATTGTTTTCTGTTTCGCCGTATTTATTAAGCAAATATTCACTGGCATTCCTAATCGGCAAAAGAGGGTTCCGTATTTCATGAACCAACCCTGCCGTCAGTCTTCCCAATGCTTCCAATTTGTCCGTCATTGCTATGCGGCTTTGGAGGTTTTCTATTTCGGTATTATCCCTGAAAATGCATATACAGCTTTTTATATTACCCTCTTCATCAAACATTAAAGAAGTGCTTAGACGTACTCTTATAATATTTTTATCTCTTCTAACCATGAATCCCGGTTCTTCGAAATATATCTTTCCTTCATTGAAACATTTGCAAATGAAATTTTCCTCATTATCTATAAATAAATGCTCTGCTAAAATGTCACTTCCGACTATCTCTTCAAATTTAAAACCGGTAATATTTTCGGCAGATTTGTTTAATTTTACAACATTACAATTTATATCCACAACTATAATTCCGCTGTTTACATTATCAAGAATATTGTTGGAAAATCTTTGTGTTTCGGTAATATTATTATTTAATTCCAATAATACCGCTCCTTGTGAAGCAATGATATTAATCATTTGCACATCATAATCATCATATTGTTCAGGCTGTGAATTTGAAATGCTTAAAATACCTATAGCTTTATCCCCAACAACTAATGGTACTGCCAAAAATGAACGAATAACAGGGTCCTCGTCACAATATTGTCTTACTTGAATCTCCTTGTTTTTTAATACATCATTAATAAGGATGGGCTTTTTATTTTTAGCCACTAAACCAACAGCACCGTCTCCTACTTTAAAAGGCATTCTTCTTTTGAGTTTTTCAGCATCGGAGCCAAGGCAGGAGACGATTTCCAAGAGGTTTTCCTTATCGTCTATTTTATAAATTACAGCCATATTAAAATCTATAAAGCTCATTATAAATCCGAATATAATTTCTGCGGTAGTCTGAAAATCCGTTGATTTATTTATATTGTTAATTGTGTTTGATAAAAGATTCAAGTCAATATTTTTGTTATATTCTTTCAATTAAACACCACCCTCAGTTAATTAATTATATATTAACATGCTAATTTAATTTTCTCAAATAAAATAAACCCCATCACAATATTTTCATGTGATAGGGGAAGCTTTACAGATTTAAAACGGACCGTAACTAATAATTTGTGCCGCTGCTACAAGTGCTATCGCTGCTAAACTTAATATTATATTTAACTTCAAAATATGTTTAAACCAAATATTATAAGGAATATCGGCAAATACAAGATAATAAATCATTGCAGGCCACAACATATTGGTAATACCATCACCAAACTGGAATGCCAATACGGCAGTTTGCCTTGTTACATCCAAAACATCTGCCAAGGGAATCATAATAGGCATTGTTGCTGCTGCCAATCCACTGCTTGAGCCAATAAAGAAATTCAAGAATGATTGTACAATAAACATACCTATAGCTGCCACGGAAGCTCCTAATCCCAATAAAGGCTGTGAAAAACCATATACTATTGTATCAAGAACCATTCCCTCCTCAAGAATTATAACTATTGCTCTTGCAAACCCAACTATTAAGGCACCGTATGTAACACCTCTCATTCCCTTTGTAAATTCTCTGGCTACTTGATTTGGAGTATAGCCTGCTATAAAACCGGCTAAAACGCCAAAACCTAAGAATAAAGCGGATAGTTCCGTAGTATACCAACCGTATTTTATTGCACCAAATACCAAAAATCCTAAACAAAGTAAAAACGTTAATAAAACCAATTTATGTCTTGTTGAAAACTCTCCCACATCCATAAGCTGGAAGTCGCTTTCGTCCCTTTGCCCCTGATATCCATAGAGAACACTTTTTGTAGGATCCTTTTTAATCTTCTTAGCGTAACTTAAAATAAACCACATACCTATAATGAAAAAGACTATATAGCAAAATATGCGAAATCCTAATCCTGAAAATAACGGAAGCTCCGCAATGCTTTGTGCCACTCCTATTGAAAATGGATTCAAAAATGCGCCTGCAAATCCAATCCAAGCTGCTGTTCTCACAACATGGAATCCAACCATTCTGTCATAGCCTAAGGCCAAGCACATAGAAATTCCTAAAGGTATAAATGGTATGGTTTCTTCTGCGAAACCGAAAACTGCTCCCAACATGGTAAACAAGAAAGTCACAAATACCAATAATACAGTATCCTTACCTTTCATTTTTTGAACTAAGTAAATAATAGCAGCATCCAATGCACCGGTACTTCTTATAACCTCTACAGCTCCTGAAATAATGAAGATAAAAGCTATTATACCACCGGAAGTGGATATTCCTTTTGGTATTGCCTTAAGCATGTCAAACAAATTTACCGACTTGTCTTCAACATAATGAAATGAAGCCGGATCAACAACAGTTTTTCCTGAAGCAGGATCCTGGACTCTTTCATAACTGCCTGAAGGTACAATCCAAGTTAAAACCATGCATACAATTATTAGAGTTAAAATAATTACATAAGAATTAGGATTTTTTAATCCTTCAACAAAACTACTTTTCTTGCTTTTTTCAGTCATCGCTTACCTTCCTTTCACATTCATCAATAAACTTTTTGAAAACCAATTCAGCTCTAATATCTCCCCATAATAATTCTTCCGGATGAAATTGGGTGCCAACTACAAATGCATCATTACATTCAACAGACTCTATTACTCCATCGTTTGCTATGGCTGTTGCTGTAAAGTTATCATGTATCTTTTCAACCTTTTGAATATGAAAACTATTTACTTTCCCACCACGGCTTTCTATTGAATCCCCCCATGTCTCAACACTCCATGCAGTTGTGACAACTATTTTAGGTTTATTCATTCATTTCCTCCTTTATTATGTTAATGCAAAAATAATGCCAATAAGCAATTATAATTATCACCGCCGCAAAAGCTGTATTTTTGACAACATTTTCATTCAGAATATATAATATATCCTCAGTTGTCAATTTTTTTGACATTCAAACATGTTATAAAAGCATTATCTGTAAAGATTTTTGATATACATATAGGGTTAAATCATTGCACAGGCTCCATCACCAATTTGTTCACTCCTTTCAATCGTGCAAATTGGGGTTAGGTCATTAAAAAAGAAACCGTCACGGTTTCTTTTTGAAATTCTTATATTATAATTCCTGTTGTTCATCATCTTTTTTTCTGTTATTTTCTGTCTTTATATGCTCTAACTTTGTTACCGATACTTCATAGGCAGTCTTTGTTTCATAGGATTCATGTTCGTTTTTCTTTTGGTACCTTCTGCTTTGTATTCTTCCCCATAATTTTATGTGATCGCCGACCTCTAATTTTTCACAGTACCTTGCATTCCTCCCCCATGCAATGCAAGGTATGTAATCGGATTTGTTGTATGAACGGTTAACAGCAATGAGCATATCCGTTATCTC
>DCDU01000195.1:5076-5478 GCA_002316585.1 Firmicutes bacterium UBA1047
TCTTTGCAAAGATATCCGTTTAAGAAAACTTCATTTGGATGCCTTTTCAATTCTTCAAGCTCCTCTTCATCAGGCACATATATATCCCTGACAAAAACTCTTAATAATAATTTATTGGAGGTATCCTCATATCTGTTGTAAGACCTGAACTGCCCTTCAACAACTATGTTATTGCCGATGTCCATATTTATATCATTAATTATCCTCTCGGATATAATAACAGGCAGTACGTCCTTTGCGTCGCTTAACCTTGGCACTTCTATAAAGAATTCGTAAAATTTTTCTCCGAAAACTTCATGGCTGAATTCCATATTGCTGTTTATTTTCCCGACTATTTTTATATAATTGGACTGCATCTGTTTATCATTCATATACTTTCTTCCCCCTATAATTTGTCTTATA
>DCDU01000163.1 GCA_002316585.1 Firmicutes bacterium UBA1047
AGAAAAAACACTCTGAAAAATAGTGATAGGGCATCTATCTTTTTAAGTTGCTTTTTATATATTCAATCATTTGCGCGGTTGGTGTGCCGGGAGTGAATATTTCCGATATTCCCGCATCCTTGAGACTCTGGATATCTTCATTAGGAATTACTCCGCCGCCTATTACCAATACATCATCAACACCTTGCTCCTTCAACAACTCTGCAACTCTTGGGAATAAATAATTATGTGCTCCTGATAATAAACTCATTCCAACTACATCAACGTCTTCCTGCACTGCTGCCGCAACTATTTGCTCAGGAGTCTGTCTAAGTCCTGTATAAATAACTTCCATGCCTGCGTCCCTAAGTGCCCTGGCAATTACCTTAGCCCCTCTGTCATGTCCGTCAAGACCCGGCTTTGCAATTAAAACTCTGATTGGTCTGTTCATTATATCCTCCTACTAAAGCAATACCGCTTGCTCATATTCGCCAAATACTTCTCTCATAACGCCGCATATTTCCCCTAATGTTGCATATTCTCTCACTGCATCCAATATAAACGGCATTACATTTTCAGTTCCTTCACAAGCCTTCTTAAGTGATTGTAATTTTTCTTCTACAGCCTCGTTGTTTCTCGTTTCTTTTACAGCATTAATTTTGTTTTTCTGCATTTCCGCCACAATAGGGTCAACTCTTAAAAGTCCTTTTGGCGCTTCTTCATCTACATGATATTTGTTTACTCCTACCACTATTCTGTCTAAGGATTCAATTTCCATCTGATATTGATATGCCGAATCTGAAATTTCCTTTTGAATATATCCTAAGTCAATAGCTCTTGCTGCGCCGCCCAAATCATCAATTTTAGTTATATATTCCATTGCCTTTTCCTCAATCTCTTTTGTTTTCGCTTCAACAAAATATGAGCCTGCTAAGGGGTCAATAGTGTTTGTCACTCCTGTTTCACTGGCAATAATCTGCTGAGTTCTTAGGGCGATGGTTACCGAATCGGTTGTTGGAAGAGCAAGCGCTTCGTCCCTTGAATTTGTATGAAGAGACTGAGTTCCTCCAAGTACCGCAGCCAATGCCTGCATAGCAACTCTTATTATATTGTTGTCCGGCTGCTGCGCCGTAAGTGTGCAGCCTGCTGTTTGAGTGTGGAATTTAAGCATCATGGATTTTTCATTTTTTGCTTTGAATCTTTCTTTCATAATTTTTGCCCAAAGTCTTCTTGCTGCTCTGAATTTAGCAACTTCTTCAAACAAATCATTATGGGAATTAAAGAAAAATGAAAGCCTTGGAGCAAATGTGTCAACGTCAAGTCCCGCCTTTATGGCAGCCTCAACATATGCAATTCCGTCTGCCAAAGTAAAACCAACTTCCTGAGATGCAGTGGAGCCTGCTTCTCTTATGTGATATCCGGAAATGCTTATTGTGTTCCATTTTGAAACTTCTTTTGAGCAATACTCAAAAATATTTGTTATTAGTCTCATAGACGGCTCTGTAGGAAATATATATGTTCCTCTTGCTATGTATTCTTTTAATATATCATTTTGGATAGTTCCTCTTAATTTGTCTGCAGACACTCCTTGCTTTTGGGCAACTGCAATATACATTGCCAGGAGAACCGCTGCCGGTGCATTTATAGTCATTGAAGTGCTAACCTTGTCAAGGGGTATTCCGTTAAACAATATTTCCATATCCTTTAATGAATCAATGGCAACACCAACCTTGCCAACCTCTCCCTGTGCCAATGAATGGTCGGAATCATAGCCTATTTGTGTCGGCAGGTCAAATGCTACAGACAACCCCGTTGAGCCCTGTTCAACCAAGTATTTATATCTTTCATTTGATTCTTCGGCGGTTGCAAATCCGGCATACATACGCATAGTCCATGGTTTTCCTCTGTACATAGTCGGCTGATAGCCTCTTGTAAAAGGATACTGCCCCGGATATCCTATTTCGTTTTCATAATCAATATCCGCAACATCTTCGGGTGTATATAATCTGTTAACAACAGAGCCTGACACAGATTTAAATTCCTTCTTGCTTTCAGGCGCCTTGTTTAACGATTTGCTCAATACATTTTCTTCCCATTTTTCCCTGACCTCTTTCATATGGGAAAGCTTTTCTTTTTCAAACATTTTTGCCTCCTTTGATTTAAAATGCATGTAATTTCTTATTATATATTAATATTAATTTATCATTTTGGCAATATCATAACCTAAAATGACTTTTTTTATTTTATTCTTGCAAAAATATTCAATAATCTTAAATAGTACGTGGTCCTTCCTCTTACACTCAGAGACTTTCCCTGATGCAGAGGTGTGTCCCCATTACTTTTAGGCTATGGCTAATAAAGGATCCCCTGCGCTTACGGTCGAAGATTTTGAAGTATTCGGAGCCTTCTGTACAGGAGCTTTAGGAGCTTCGGGAGCGGATTGTACGGGCTGCGGAACAGGTGCCTGCTGTACGGGCTGATATGTAAATCCTCCATGACCTGCTCCTATTGGGATTGTCGGGAATTATATCATTTCAAGCTCCATGTTAGCAACTGCAATGCCACCATTTACCTCTGCATTACCCGAAGGATCATTGCTTACTAAAACAACTACAGAAGGTGCATTAAAAAACATTCTGTCTAATTTATTTTCAACATATTCATTGTACATTTTAATCCACATTTTCTTGTATCCTGACCAGCTTTCTAAATCGTAATCAGGGTCTATGGATACATCATATAGCGTTTTTAAAGCTATTTCTCTAAGTTCATTTATTTTATCTTTAATAATTATAAAAAAATCCAACACAAAAGCAAGCGACTTTTGATGCTGGATTTTAAATGCTCCATAATATCATTTTTTTATATTATCACAAGTAAAGCAGTCATAAAATACCATATTGTTTACTTTAATAATTGTAATAAGCTATTAATAAATTGTCAAGAACATATTTCAGTACTGTTAGATTCGTATCCCATAGCATTAGCAATATTGAATGCAATTGATGCTCCTATAACTACCTTGGCTATTACACTTGGAATCAATGGAGAACAAATAGTACCAACAATTAGAAGTGCTAACACTTGTCCACTGAATGTGGGTGAAAATGCTCTAATTAATAAGTAGGCAATTCTTTTGAATAATCCCGTCTTAGTCACTGATGCAGCTAAACAAAACGCTCCTACAATAAGCCAGACAGAAGAACCTGCAAAAGAAGAAAAGGATACATTAAACGGAACCTTTCCAATTATGACCCACAATACCATCATCAAAGCTGATGTTAGCCATTCAGGAACTACTTCTCCAACCCACCAAAAAATAGACAGAAAAGTAATACCTAAAATAATCATAGCCGAATGACCGCTACTTCCTGCTGAAATTGCTGAAATTTCCAAACCTTCCGGTATCTTTAACACAAATATAAAAAGTATGCATATAAAAACTCCTGCAATTCCAAATAAATATCTTTTTAACCTAATTACTCCATATGATTCAATATTCATAAATTCCCCTTTGCACATTGTTGATTATTTAATCAGCAATGCAGAAGCAATGCCAAAATAGACCGTCAGTGTCAAAGCATCTACGATTGTGGTAATCAGCGGTCCTGCCATTATTGCAGGGTCTAATTTGCATTTTTTGGCGATTAGGGGAAGGGTTCCTCCTACAATTTTAGCTAACATAACAGCGGATGCCACGGTTATTGATACTGTTAAAGAAACCATTAAGCCTACTCTGTCAAGCAGCATATTTTTTATAAAATTAACTGCTGCCAATGAAAAACCTACCACTAAGCTTATTCTGAATTCCTTCCATAAAACCTTCCATATGTCCTTTAACTCCACATCTCCTGTTGCCAATCCACGAATTATTAAGGTTGAGGATTGGCTTCCTGAGTTTCCTCCTGTATCCATGAGCATTGGTATGAATGCGGTAAGAACTACGATGGAGCTGAGGACATCCTCAAATTTAGTAATAATTCTTCCCGTTACGGTAGCACCTATCATTAATATCATCAGCCATGGAATCCTCTGCTTAGCCAATTCAATTATTCCCGAATTCAGGTAGGGCTCTTCCGAGGGCATCATTGCTGCCATTCTTTGGAAGTCTTCGGTTGCCTCCTCTTCCATTACATCCATAATATCGTCAAATGTTATAATTCCTGTCAATCTGTGCTCTTTATCAACAACGGGCAATGCCATAAAACCATATTTTATAAATATATTTGCCACTGTTTCCTGGTCGTCGTGAGTACCTACATAAATAACATCTTCAAATACAATATCCATAATATTTTTATCAGGCTCTGAAACAACCAGCGTTCTCAACGAAACAATTCCATCCAATTTTCTTTTATAATCCGTAACATAGCATGTGTATATTGTTTCCTTGTCTAATCCGATTTTCTTTATATGGTCAAGTGCTTCCTTCACCGTCATATTTTTTTTAAGCTCGACATATTCAATTGTCATTAAGCTACCGGCGGAATGCGCCGGATATTTTAAAAATTGATTAATCAAAACTCTTTCTTCCTGAGTGGAATTAGCTAAAATTTTATTGACAATATTAGCAGGCATTTCTTCAATCAAGTCTATCATATCATCAAAAAACAGCTCATCTAAAATAAACTTTAATTCCTTATCTGTCACGGCATTTATAATATCTGCCTGCTGTTCCGGCGAAAAATAAGAAAATACTTCCGCCGCCATATCCTTGGGGAGCATTCTAAAAATCAGCAATGTTGTATGCAGTTCCAAAGGGTCTAATATTTCTGAAATATCTACTTCATTCATTTCAGAAAGTTCCTTTTTTAACTGAATATACTTTTTTTGTTCGATAAGCTCCAAAATGTTTTTTTCTTCCATTATTGTATCCTCCTTTTGCTTTAAGGACTCATTTTGTCCATTAGCCTATTAAGGAAGACACAGTGACAAATATGGCCTCCTTAACAGGATTATTCTGTTTTTTATTAAATTTTTAGGCAAAGGCTCAGAATCCACATTCATCACTCCCTTATAATGTATTTTTAACTTAATTTTATGTGCCCAAGACATAATTTAATTATACCACGAATAATTATAAATTGTAAAATAAAGTTTTCATTAAACATAAAAACATAAAAATAGGACAGTTTTAGTATGTCCGTAGTTTAAACTCGCCAATTTATCCGCTACTCACGTCGTATAAATCGGGAACTCATTGCTGCAGGGCATACCCACTATCCTACTGTTTTTATTTAGCTTATACTTCCTCCGTCAAAGAGAATTTCAAACTCCTTGCCGGATATTGTTTCTTTTTCAAGAAGAGCTTGTGCCACGTTGTGAAGCTTCTCCATATTTTCGCTTAACAGCTTTTCCGTTCTGTTGTATGCATTATCTATGATTCTTCGCATTTCATTATCAATTCTTGATGCTACTTCTTCACTGTAATTTCTGATTTTATTAAAGTCTCTGCCCAAGAATACTTCATCTTCGCTGGTTCCGTAAGACATCGGTCCCAATTCATCACTCATGCCGTATGTCGTAACCATTGCTCTTGCAATTTTAGTTGCTCTTTCTATATCGTTGGAAGCACCTGTTGATATATCGTCAAGGGCTAACTTTTCAGCAACTCTGCCTCCCAATAACCTCACGATGTATTCTTCCATATCTGTTTTCGAGCGGTATGATTTATCCTCTTCGGGAAGATACATTGTAAATCCTCCGGCTCCGCCCCTTGGGATTATAGTAATCATGTGTACAGGGTCCTTGTTTGATGAAAGTCTTGCAACAACCGCATGACCCGCTTCATGATAAGCAGTAAGTTTTTTCTCGTTATCGCTGATAACCTTGCTTCTTTTTTCAGGTCCTGCAATAACCTTTGTTATTGCTTCTTCTATTACATCCATCGTAATAACCGTCTGATTATGTCTTGCAGTCAAAAGTGCCGCTTCATTCATTGCATTTTCCAAATCTGCCGGAGTAAATCCGGGAGTTCGTTTTGCAACTATTTCCAAATCCACATCCTCCGCAAGAGGTTTCTTTCTTACGTGAATTTTTAATATTTCTTCTCTTGCTTTTACATCGGGAAGTCCCACATGAACCTGTCTGTCAAACCTGCCTGGTCTCATTAATGCCGGGTCTAAAATATCAGGTCTGTTTGTTGCTGCTATGATAATTATTCCTTCATTACCCGAGAACCCGTCCATTTCAACCAATAGCTGGTTCAATGTCTGCTCCCTTTCATCATTGCCGCCGCCAAGCCCTGCGCCTCTTCTTCTTCCTACGGCATCAATTTCATCTATAAATATAATGCATGGAGCATTTTTCTTTGCCTGGTCAAATAAATCTCTCACTCTTGAAGCTCCTACACCTACAAACATTTCAACAAAGTCCGAGCCGCTTATGCTGAAAAACGGCACTCCAGCTTCTCCTGAAACTGATTTTGACAAATATGTTTTCCCGGTTCCGGGAGGCCCCACAAGAAGTACTCCTTTAGGTATGCGTGCTCCAAGTTTAACAAACTTAGCCGGATTTTTAAGAAAATCGACTATTTCACTTAATTCTTCCTTTTCTTCATCCAATCCTGCTACATCTGTAAAAGTAATTTTTTTGTTCGGATCATCTTCCTTAACCATTTTAGCCCTGCTTTTTCCAAAGCTCATTGCCTTGCCTGTTCCGCCGCCTTGAGATTGTTTCATGAATACAAACCATAAAACTCCCAATAAGACCAGCATTCCGATAGTAGGCAGCGCTTGAATCCACAATGGTGTTGCAGGTGTTGGTTCGCCTTCTAAAACTATTTCTCCCGTTTCAACCTTATCAGCTAAATACCTGTCATAAAAGCTTGATGAAAACAAAAATACAGTTGGTACATATGAAGTAAATGCGGTATCATCCTTATAAACACCGCTGACTTCGCTATCGGTAAAAGATAATGATTTTACATTATTATTTTGTATTTGAACTATAAGCTCGCTATAGCTTATGCTTGTCACGTCATTTGATGGCTCAACCATGCTTTGAACGAGCAATACGATAACCACAAATATCAGAATGTACATAGCGATGCTTCTCATAAATCCTTTCAATTATTGCCTCCTCTTTGTCAAAAGACTACTATGATATAAATTGTAACATAATAATTTAAGCATTACAATTATTTAATTATTTGATATTATAATTATTGGTATATTTCTTCCTTTAATACGGCAATATACGGAAGATTTCTGTATTTTTCAGCATAATCCAGACCATAACCTACCACAAACTCATCCGGAACCTGGAATCCTGTGTATTTAATATCTAAATTAATTGTTCTTCTTTCAATCTTATCAAGTATTGTGCATATCTCAACAGATGCAGGACCCCTTGACTTTAAATTTTCCATCAAATATGCCAATGTAAGTCCCGAATCTATAATATCCTCAACTATCAAGACATGTTTGCCCTCAATACTCACATTTAAATCCTTCAATATCCTTACTACACCTGAAGATTTAGTATTTGTACCATAGCTTGAAATCGCCATAAAATCTATATCAAGCGGCAAATCTATCTTCCTTATTAAATCACTGACAAAAATTACCGCACCTTTTAATACGCAAACTATCAATAAATCCTTATCCTTGTAATCTTCGGTAATTTTTGCACCAAGTTCAGCTACCTTAGCCTGCAGTTCTTTTTCTTCAATTAGTATTTTCTTAATGTCCTTATTCATTATTGCCTCCTATTGAAATGTTCAGAATTTTTTTAGTTGCAGCTGACACCTTGTATTTATCATTTATTCTATAGCCTTCAAGCCATAATATATTTTCATCATCTGCAATTATTAGTTTCGTTTGTCTATCTTCTGCCGGTATTTTCATATCGATAAAAATATCTTTGATTTTTTTGCTTCCGCTCATGCCGCAGGGTATCATGAAATCTCCTGCTCTTCTGTTCCTTGCAATTAATTTTCCTTTTATTAAATCATAATCAAGGCTGATTATATTCCCATCTTTAATATCTGCTTCTGAAATATCTGCAACCTTTAAAAACAAGCTTTTATTTATTTCCTTAATATAGTTTAATCTGTTTAAATCTATATTATATTCAAAGTCTTGTACTTTTTCAACTGTTTTATTAATAATAAAATTATCATAGCTTATTGCTGCTGTAATACCTTCGGTTAAGTTGATTTTTTTTCCGGTTTTACCCGTGTTTATTAAATTGATGGCATAATCAATATGCTTCATTTCAATATTTACGGTATTTCCTTTTAATTCTTCAATTCCTCGTCTTACTATTCTCCCTGCTTCTCCCATATCCAAGGATTTCAGCGTTTTTAAATCCATAACAATTCTGTATTCGCTTTTTTCCTTTAAAACCTCCGAAAATTTTAACTCAACATATTTTTCGATGATTTTTTTGTCTCTTTCCATTGCTTCTGCCATTCTGTAAAGTGAATTTTGGATATTCGGATTGAAGTTTTTTTCTAAGTATGGTATTAAGTTAAGTCTTATTTTATTTCTGCCATAAATGTCCTGACTATTGGTAATATCAATACAATATTCATAATTATTCTCGTGGAGATAATCCATAATTTCATTTCTGGAAACATTAAGCATAGGTCTTATTAAGCTGTCCTTTTTAAAAGACATGGCGCTTAAACCGTCAACTCCCGTTCCTCTGATAATCCTTTGCAAGACTGTTTCAGCCTGGTCATTAAGATTATGGGCAACAGCTACCTTGCCCCCACCGACCTCAGATAAATTTTCCTTAAAAAAACCGTATCTTAAAATCCTCCCCGCTTCTTCCTCGGTGCATTTAAGCTCCTTTGCATATTCCGAAGCATTTTTGCGTTTAACAAAAAGCTTGATGCCGTACTTATCACAAAGGTATTTTACGAATTCTTCATCATGAATGGCATCTTCCCCTCTGTACATATGGTTTATATGAGAAGCATACAGATTAAAGCTTAAAATTTCCCTAAGCTTTCTTAAATTATGGAACAAAAATACCGAATCCGGTCCTCCTGACAGTGCCAATAGTACATTGTCCCCTGAATTTATCAAGTTCTTTTCAATAATATTATTTTTAATCAAGTTATACATATTTTTCCTCATTCATTGTATAGCATAAATTATACCACAAAATCAGTATTTTAAAAATATTTTTTGAAAAAAATGCAGATAAATAAAGACTGCAAGAATTTTCCCGCAGCCTCGGCACATTTATCAGAACTTTAGAAAGCATTTCACAGTTTAGGGTTAGGGCATCTTATCCTATCTTTGTGACAAGTACCGTCATGTCGTCCATTACTTTATCCTGACCTCTCAAGGCATAGCTTAATATAGAATTTGCAACAGTCTGAGGGTCTCTTGACCTTATGAATTCCAGATATTTATCAAGAGATTTTTTTGGATCCTGACTTATTGAATCTATTATTCCGTCAGTAACCATCACCACCATGTCACCTACATTAATTTCCTTCTTGAAGGAACTGTATTCAAAGTTATCAAGAATTCCCATTGGAAGACTTTTCCCGCTTATTTTATCAACATTTTTGCCGCTTAAAATATACGAGGGCGCAGCTCCCGCCTTGTACAGCCTTATTTCCTTTGTTCCGTAATCAATTATGGAAAAATCAAATGTAACATACCTTTCATCCCCTAATTTAATCATAAGCACTGAATTTAATGTTCTTAAAATCTGATCTTCCGTGAAATCAGAATATAAAAATTTTGACATCAAATCAACCGCACTGTTGCTTTCATTGAATGCCTCTTCGCCGGAGCCTATGCCGTCGCAAAGCACTGTGTAATACTTGTCCGCTCTACCCGCATACGCAAAGTTATCGCCTGAAACTGCGGAGCCGTCCTTAATTGCCGTTGCACTGTATGTTCTTATTTTTATTTTTTTTATATTTCTAAATTTAAAAACATAGTAATTCGGAGAAACTATTACCCTTTCAACACATCTAAGCTTTGCGCCGCAAACATTTCTGGTAATCAATAAAATCGTACTTTCCGCCTCTTCAGGTGTTTTTTCTGTTTTTACAGTTATGCTTAATATTATGGAAGACTTGTTGTTGGGTATTACTTCGAAGAACTTAACATTGATATTTTGCCATAGGAGTTGTTCCTTTATTTTTGTTTTGGCATTATCGGAAAATATATTCAAATGTTTATTTTTCTTATGCTTGTCATTTATTACAGCAGCTGTATCGGAAGAAGTTGAGGCAGCTTCACCTTCAGCAGTATCATTTTTAATCGGAGGGATATAACTTTCATTTTTAATATTTTTTATTCTGTGAACTTTTTCGTGTTTAACACCTTTTTTTATACTTTTTATCGTATTAATTCCTTCGTTTAACAAAATTATGGCACTGAAAATAAAAAACGCTTCAAATATATTGAGCATAAATTCATTCATGTTGAATCCATCAGCTGCTAAAATCGCTGTTTTCGAAAAAAACAGCACCGCAGCAGCATACCCGGATATCAGAAAAATTGATTTTTTGCTTTCATTGCGGAAATTAAAAAAGTACGCATATACAGCTATAAGCATTATTGTATAAACAAAATCAAAACGAACTGACAAAATCCCCGCAACTACCGCAGCCAACACCGATACCCAAGGACCCTTTTTGTAGCAGTATGAGCATAAAACAACAATTGCAAAAGGAAATATTTCATTTATAATATTCTGCCTTGAAACAAAAAAACACACCAAAAGCAACAGCCAGTTTTCCTTGATGTGTTTATATTCTTTCTTTAAAACATTCATAATGATTAAACTATATTTTTCATCCTGTGTTTTTCCAATCATAATTTCCACCCCTCATTTTTACCATAGTAGCAGAAGATGATTGTAAAATACTGTCAAAATATGCTTATCATTAAATTTATTAATTATTCAGGTCTTCCTCAGAGCCGATTCCCTGAATAAGCTTGTTGTCATTCTTATTTTTGTCTATGTATATAGTTTCATTTGGTTTGACCATCTTGTATTGATCTCTTGCTATTTTTTCAATTATTTCCATCAAAGCTTCTTCATCGTTTAATTTTTCCACATCCTGCTTAAGCTCCATTGCTTCCTTTTCTACATCAGCTTTCACAATTTCTCTTTCTTCTATTTGACCGTTCAAATCCTGAAGCATTTCATACTGGTTAAAAGCTGTAAATGCAAAGTACATAACAAATACAACAAAAAGAAAATTAATAACATTGAATTTTCTTTTTTTCTTTTTTATCGGAGCAGTCAGCTTCTTAAGTCTTTTTTGTTCTTTTATTTCTCTTTCTTGCTGTCTGAAATCATAATTATCAATCTTTTTCTTTAACTCTATGATTTTTTGTTCTTCGTTCAACTAAACTTTGCTCCTTCCTTCTTCTTTTGTTTTTGCGCTGTAACATCTTTTGTCTTTTTTTCTTATTATATATCATTTTTCTATTTTTGGAAACCCTTTTTAGTTTAAACTTCAAAAATTTATACCTTTTCTTTGTTTTGTCCCTGACTGCAATGTATTTTAGTTTCAACGGATACAATAGTATTTTAATTTTTCTTATTATAAATTTAACCGGAGCTATTAAAAGGTGAATAGCAGTTTTTATAATCTTTAAAATAAAATCGATAATAAATATAAAAATCTTCAGAATATATCTGCTTATTCCATAGAAATACAAAAGAGC
>DCDU01000098.1:0-2772 GCA_002316585.1 Firmicutes bacterium UBA1047
ATATTTCAGCAGTAAGTTTGCCTACAGCAACAAATTCTCCTTCATTAACCAACAAAGAATTTACAATACCGTCAACAGGTGATTTTATATTTAATTTATCTAATTCTTTTTCAGTTTGCTCGACCATATTGTTTGATTGCTCCATTTGAACCCTTGCTATACTCAGCTGATTTTCCAACTGTGTTATCTGTGTATTTCCGTTTGAAATAGAAAGCTCATAGCCGGCTTTTAACTGAAGCATTTTGTTTTCTGCGGCAGCTCTTGAAGCTTCCGTGGGATATGACTTAATTAAATTAAGCTGTGACAAGGCTGTATTATATTGGGCTTCACTTACATTATAACTTTTAAGAGCCTCATCATATTTACTTTGAGATATGGCTTCTTGTTCATATAATTCTTTGTTTCTTTCTAAATTTACCTTCGCATAATCAAAGTTTGTTTTTGCCTGACTTACCGCTTCTTCCGCCTGCTTTATTTCATCTTCGCCTGCCCCTTCCATTACTTTTTTATATTCTGCTTCTGCTGATAAATAGGCATTTTGAGCCTGCTGCATGGCATCAGCATTTTGTACGGTTAAATTACTTATATTTTCTTCAAGCATAATAATGTTTTTTTCTGCTATCTGCCGATTGGTAAGTGCTTGATTATATTGATTCTGCAAAGCTGTGTTTTCTATTTTTACTAATATATCTCCCTTTTTAATTAAATCTCCTTCATGTGTCATGGTTTCCAAAACCGTTCCCACAACTTCGCTGCTAACGGCTATTAAATTGTTTTCCACGGTACCCGATGCTTCAACGAATGTTCCGCCGTCAGCATATACAATTGCTGAGTCATTTTTCTGTGCACTGTTAAAAATATAAATTGCGGCAAGAACAAAAAAAATAACAGCCGGCATAATAATAAGTTTTCCTTTACAATATAAAATGTTTAATACTTTTTTCATAAAATCCTCCATAACGTATTGATATATAGTCACCAAAACAATATAATATAAAACAATAATTAAAACAGTTACCACAGTAACTAATTATAAGAATTCTAAGGAATTTTGGAATTTTAGGACGTGGAATTTTGGGGACGGACCTCCGAGTGCCTGTGGTAATAATGAAAGGAAATATTATGGATTTTATAAAATTGCTTGCAAATACTGATTTATTTAAATGTTTTTCAGAGGATGAATTAACTGATATATTTAATAATGGCAATTATTATATTAAAAAATATAATAAAGATTCTGTAATATATTTTCAAAATGAAATATGCAAAAGCATGGATATAATTTTAAAAGGAAATATTGTAATACAAAAAATAGATTTAGAAGGTAATGTGCTGACTATTAATGACTTTGCCGGCGGTGATTCCATAGGCGAAAACCTCCTTTTTTCTAAAAACAACAAATATCCAATGACAATCACGGCAAAAAGTAATGCGGTAATTTTACATATAAAAAAAGAACTGATACTAAAGCTATGTCAAACCAACTACAGCTTTTTAAAGATATTTCTTGAGTCTCTTTCCAACAAAGCACTGATGCTGACCGATAAAATTGCATCCTTATCAATGAAAACCATAAGGCAAAGCATTATAGATTTTTTATTGTATGAACATCATGTTCAGGAAAGCTCTAAAATTAAACTAAACATGACTAAAAAAGAATTGGCGGAAAAGATAGGAGTTCAGCGTACATCCCTTTCCCGCGAGCTGAATAAAATGAGAAATGATGGTTTAATCGATTTTGACTCAAAGTTTATTAATATTAAAAGTATTAATAAGCTAAATGAATTACATAAAGGCAATTGGCATTTTTAAAAAATAAAATTATATATGTTACCTTGGTAACACCCCTTTTTATATTTAATTTGTATAATACAAATAGTGACTATATTAAGGAGGAATTAAAATGAAGCACCTTGTTACATTTGTCAGATTTTCATTTTTAGCCTTATTTTTGTTTTTGATTGTAAAGGGAAAAATGATGATATGGCTGGGAATTTTTGCTGTAAGTCTGATTGCCGCAATACTTTTTGGCAGGATATATTGCGGTTATATTTGTCCTATGAACACTTTGATGATTCCGGCGGAATGGATATCAAAAAAATTAAAAATTCAATCCGTCAATGCCCCTAACCTGTTTAAGTATGGCAAGCTGCCTTGGATAACATTATTTCTAAGCATAGGTTTAATGATTATTTTTAAGAAGGTCTTTCATAAAGATTTGCCTTTTCTGCTTATATGGTTAGTAATTGCCCTAATTGTTACCTTGAGATATAAACCTGAAGTATTTCACAATCAGATTTGCCCCTTTGGAGCATTGCAAAGAAGCTTTGGTAAATTTGCAAGATTTTCAAAATCTGT
This sequence comes from Firmicutes bacterium UBA1047, assembly GCA_002316585.1. Taxonomy (GTDB): domain Bacteria; phylum Bacillota; class Clostridia; order Tissierellales; family Sedimentibacteraceae; genus Sedimentibacter. The sequence goes on from DCDU01000098.1 coordinate 2,359, forward strand.
CAATGAAGAGGAGTGCATAGGCTGCAAGCTTTGCGAAAAAACCTGTCCTTCAGAAGCTATAAAAGTAATAACTGATAATAAAAAGGCAATTATTAACACTTCTTTATGTCATCAGTGTTCAAATTGTCAGCAGGTATGTCCTAAAGATGCTATTCATTACATAAGAACAAATAAAAAAGAAAAAGTATCAATTTAAATCATATATCCTCATCAATTTGCTTGACGAGGATATTTCATTATTAATTAATTTATTATTTACATAGTAGATAGTTTTTGATTTTAATCAAAGATTTAAGATAAATTAAATAGTATAATCATGACATAATAATGATATGAAAAGGAGAATTATATGATTAAGAAAATAAACAGCCATAAAAACCATATTACCGCTGTTTCAGGTATATTAATCGTTTT
>DCDU01000098.1:2993-3218 GCA_002316585.1 Firmicutes bacterium UBA1047
TTCAATTTTAGCAGGAATACCTATAGCAATAAAGGCATGGCAAGCACTGCGCATGAGAGCATTCAGCATTGAACTGCTTGTTACCATTGCTGTAATCGGAGCTTTGTATTTAGGAGAATACACGGAATCATCGGCAGTAACATTCCTGTTCCTCTTCGGTGCTTACTTAGAAGCACGCACCTTGGAAAAAACCCGTTCATCACTTAAAAGCCTCATAGAAATGGC
>DCDU01000039.1 GCA_002316585.1 Firmicutes bacterium UBA1047
TGGGGTTAGGGCATCTTATTTAAAGCTGTACATTGAAATTAAGTTCTGTTTGCATTCCCATAAATCTGCCGATAGGTCAACATAGAAATTGTGAGGGTTTGTGAATCTCTTGATTTCTCCCCATAGTTTATCTACCTGATTTTTGCAGTATTCCTTAATCTCATTTAAGCTTGGACTTTCATACACGCATTCTCCGTTTATGAATATGGGAACCTGCAGATTTTTTGCATAAAATCTTGTTATCTTTTTCTTTTTCCATACATGTATCTCATCAAATATCGTATATGGCTTTGAATTGTCGATTATTTCGTCAGCTAAGGTAATAACGTCCGCTATTGGGTTATCTCCTTTTTTATCATAGAGTCTCCATACCTTCTTATAGCCGGGATTTGTTATTTTCTCCTCATTTTCCGATATTTTAATCTTAGGATAAATTACTCCGCCTTTTTCGATTGCCGCAAGCTTGTAAACACAACCGAATACAGGCTCTGATTTAGCTGTTATTAATCTTTCACCCACACCGAAGGAATCAATCTTTGCTCCCTGGTCCAACAAATCGGAAATTATGAATTCATCCAAGCTGTTTGATGCAACTATGGCACAATCGTATAAGCCTGCCTCATTAAGCATTCTTCTGCATTTCTTGCTTAAGTATGCAATGTCACCGCTGTCGATTCTGACTCCCCTAAGTCTCTTGCCCATAGGCTCTAATATTTCTTTTGCAACACGTATAGCATTGGGAACTCCGCTTTTAATTACATTGTAAGTATCAATTAGTAAAGTGCAGTCATCCGGATAATTTTCCGCATATACTTTAAATGATTCATATTCATTTTCATACATTTGAACCCATGAGTGAGCCATTGTTCCAAGGGCAGGAACACCAAAGGCTTCATCAGCCAATGTCGTTGCAGTTCCAACCACTCCTCCTATGTATGCGGCTCTCGCTCCGTAAATGGCACCATCATAACCTTGGCTTCTTCTTGCGCCAAATTCCATGATAGGCTTACCCTTTGCAGCTCTGACAACGCGATTTGCCTTAGTTGCAATTAAGCTTTGGTGGTTTATTGTTAATAATAACATTGTCTCTATAATTTGAGCATCAATTGTTTTAGCTCTGACCGTTATGAGAGGCTCATTGGGAAATACGGGAGTTCCTTCGGGAATTGCATATATATCCCCTGTAAACTTAAAGGTTTTTAAATACTGCAAAAATTCTTCCTTAAATAAATTTTTACTTCGAAAATATTTAATATCTTCGTCACAAAACCTTAATTCTTTTATATATTGAATTACCTGCTCTAATCCGGCAACTATCGAAAACCCCGCGCCATCCGGATTTTTTCTGAAAAATAAATCAAAATATACTATTTCATCCTTCATACCGTTGGAAAAGTATCCATTTGCCATTGTCAATTCATAAAAATCCATCAGCATGGATAATCTTCTTTCGCCAAAATTATTATAATACATAATTTACTCCTGTTATTTTATTTTATCGACTATTTCTATGCCGCTAACATGCATGTTGTATAGGGCAAATAAATTAATCAGATCACCGTCATGAGTTCCGGCATCATATGTCTCTACTGTATTAACAGGCACTATAACTCTTTTACCTATATTATTTTCATTAAAATATGATTTTAATGTTAATGCAAACTGAAGTATGCAAATATCTGTTACACAGCCTGTAATAATATAATTATCAACTTCATCTTCATACTTTTTAATCCATTTTTTAAAGCCTTCAGCATGAAATCCATTTGTACTGTTCTTTTCTATATAAAATGTTTCTTTTCCTTCGGAGTCTTCTGTTTTAAGCTCAGGTATTAATTCTGCTTCTTTGCTGCCCTTAATGCAGTGCACCGGGAAGCTTAATAATTCCTTTGAATCTTCATTGTGGGTATCTAAAAAGAACACCTTCTTATAGCCCTTCATTTTTTTGTTTATTTCTGCAATGTTTTTAACTTTCTCCGCAACTCTGAGTGACGATAATGCACCGGAATAAACGAAACCGTTAACCATATCTACCACAAATAAAGCTGTTCTGTCCTTGTCCAATGATGACAATTCAATTGTCTTTCCTTTTAATTCCTCTTCAATCTTTTTTAAAGCTTCCATAACATCTTCCTTTGCTTTTAATATGTAATTTAATTTATTATAGTGCTTAAATTATTATTTGTCAAAATTAAAAATTAATCCCCAACGGAGTTGGGGACGGGAATTCTTGGACTACATTGCTTGTTTTTTAACAGTCAAATCTCCCTGTATTGCCTTTGTAGGACACTTCTCAACGCAGACCATACAGTGAGTACATTTGTCATAATCAACCTTTGCTATATTGTTTGTAACATGAATTGCATCAAAAGCGCAGTTCTTCTCACATATCTTACATGCGATACAACCAATTTTGCACACATCCTTAACAGCTTTTCCAAAGTCTCTGTTGTTGCATCCCACTATAACGTTGTTTTTATACGGAACAAATTCTATTACGGCTTTTGGGCATTCTTCGATGCATTTGCCGCATGAAGTACATTTTTCCTTATCTATAACCGCTAATCCGTCAACTATTTCGATAGCATCGAAATCGCATACTGCAACACAGTTTCCAAATCCAAGGCATCCCTTATCGCAAGACTTGTTTCCGCCTTGAACTGCCGCCGCTGCTTTACAGTCTTTTATTCCATGATATTCATGTTTCTTTGCCGCCAAGCTGTCACAGCCCTGACACAAAACATGAGCAACCTTTTTTTCGCCCTCTTCGGCTGTAGTACCCATAATATCGGCTATTTTCTCATGCGCCTGGGCATTTGCCACGGGACATCCGTTTACGGGAGCCTTCCCCCCTGCTATTGCTTCAGCCATCGCATCGCAGCCTGCAAAACCGCAGGCACCGCAATTCGCACCCGGCAAAGCGTTTCTTACATCAATTATTTTTTGATCTACGTCTATATGAAACAATTTAGCAGCAAATGCCAATAATATTCCGCATACGACACCAATACCGCCAGTAACTGCCACTGCTTTAACTATAACCATAATTCTACCTCCTATAATTGCAATCCCGAAAAACCAAGGAATGCAACAGACATAAGCCCTGCCGTAATCAATGAAATAGCAGAGCCTTTCAACGATTCAGGCAAATCTGCATAATCAACCTTATCTCTTACACCGGCAAATAAAACTATTGCAAGTAAGAAGCCTGCAGATGTACCCACTGAGTAAACCAATGACTTAACAAAATTATATTCGTATATAATATTATTAATGGCAACACCAAGAACCGCACAGTTTGTAGTAATAAGCGGAAGGAAAATTCCTAAGGCTTGATAAAGACCCGGAGCCGATTTCTTAAGAAACATTTCAACAAATTGAACTAATGCCGCAATAATAAGTATAAATACTATTGTCTGCAAATATTCCAATTCAAAGTTTACCAATATAGCATGATGAATAATATATGTTATAATGGATGCCAATGTTATAACGAATATAACGGCAATACCCATACCTGCCGCAGTATCTATCTTCTTTGAAACTCCAAGGAAAGGACATGTTCCAAGGAACTGCATAAATATAATGTTATTAACTATAAATGATGTTATAAATAAACTTACTAATTCCATTTCTTACCTCCTAAGCATTCTTTCTTCTAGAAAGGTAATTTACAAGACCTATCAATAATCCAAGGATAATAAATGCTCCTGGCGGCTGTATTGCCATCATCATAGGTTCATAAGCTTCCGGAAGAATTCTAAGTCCTAAAATAGTACCGTTACCCAATATTTCTCTAATAGAGCTTAATAAGATCATAGCTATGAGGTAACCTACTCCCATTCCCAAACCGTCAATGGTTGAATCCAATATCCCGTTTTTAAAAGCAAAAGCTTCAGCCCTTGCAAGTATTATACAGTTTACTACTATTAGAGGAATAAATACTCCCAATGCCTGATACAATGAAAATGTATATGCATGCATCAATAAATCTATTATTGTGGTAAATGCTGCAATAATTATTACGAATGCAGGTATACGAACCTCATCCGGTATATATTTACGAAGTGCTGATATAACTATATTTGAGCCTGTCAAAACTGCTATTACGGCTATTCCCATTCCTATTCCGTTTATAAGCGATGTTGTAATTGCCAAAGTTGCACACATGCCGACCTGTTGAACCAAAATAGGATTTTCTTTGGTAATGCCGTTTTTAAATATATCAAATTTGTTCATCTTATCCTCCTATTTCAAATGTTCCGAATAAACTTTTATGGCATTGTTTACGGCGCTTAAAAATGATTTGGAAGAATATGTCGCGCCTGTAACTGCATCAATATCCTTTTCGCCGATTTCACTGCTTCCATCCCTGCCTTTAAACTGGTCCGTAAAAGCGGGCAGAGTAGCTTTAGAGCCTAATCCTTCTGTTTCCTGGTGAGAAATTACACTTACTCCGGATATTTGCCCGTCAGGAGCGAAGCCGACATATAACTCCATATCTCCTTTAAATCCTTTAACGGTACTCCATGTTCTTATTACCTTGCCGATTTCATTGCCCGAAGCATCAACAGCAGTCATTATATTTATAATTTTATCATTTTCACTTTTTACTGTTTCAACCAAAGCAGAATCTTCATAGTCATTGAACATTACGGAGCCCGGCATAACAGCTTCCAATATAGCCGGATCCATGCTTGCCATTGCTTCATTTTGAGCTATTAAATCCTTTGTTGCATCATTCAGCCATGCTAAAACCCCTGCTGATATGGCGCCTATCAAAAATAATATACCGGCTAATTT
>DCDU01000228.1:0-3515 GCA_002316585.1 Firmicutes bacterium UBA1047
CCCCGGAATTCCGGAATTCCTTTGCTCTTAGTTTAGCGCCTGTGTAATAAAGAGGATCACGCGGTGTTGAGTATGGAGGAGAGTAAGCTAAATCAAGGTGCATTAAGTCTTCCGCCCTTGCTTTTAAGGTTATGGCAGCAACCAACACATCAAGCCTCCTGTCAGTTCCTTCATAACCGATTAATTGGGCACCTAACAGCCTGCCTGATTCCTTTTCGGCAACAGCCTTGATTAAAATCGGTTTTCCTCCCATATATTCAGGTTTGTTTGGTCTTTTATCAATTGAAACAGACACATTATATCCTGATTTTACCGCTTCCTCCTCGGACAAGCCGGTCATCCCAACCGTAATATCGAAAACTCTGAATATGCCGGTGCCGAGTATTCCTCTGAATTCTTCATTTATACCCGCAACATTACTTCCTGCGATTGTACCGGTCTTGTTGGCCGTAGAGCCTAACGGTCTGTATACAGGCTTATCATTTACAGTATTAAACATCTCAATACAATCACCGCAGCTGTAAACATCTTCTATATTTGTTCTCATATGTTTATCAACCTTGATTGCGCCTGTCACACCAAGTTCAACCCCCATACTTTTTGCAAGAGCTGTATTTGGTTTTATACCTGTCGCAAGAAGCACAATATCAGCTTTGATTATACTGCCGTCACCTATAACAACTCCTTGGTCGCCGATTTCCATGGTATTTGTATTTGAATAAACTTTTACACCCTTTTCCCGCAAATGCTCTTCAATATATGAAGACATATCATTGTCGATTCCCTTTGCAATTTTGGACCTGGCAATAAGCGTAACATCCATCCCAAGTTGCTTAAAGCTTTCGCACATCTCAAGCCCTATAAATCCGCTTCCGATAATAACGGCTGATTTTGGTTTCTCTGCCTCTATAAAATTCTTAATATCATTCATATCGTTAATATTTCTTAACAGAAACACATTTTTACTGTCCGAGCCTTTTAAATCAGGCTTTACAGAAAAAGCTCCTGTTGAAATTACAAGTTTATCATAACTGTCCTCAAAAATATCACCTGTTAATAAATTCTTTACCTTTAATGTTTTACTTTCCGGATTTACATACAATACTTCATGTTCAATATTAATATCAATATTGTGTTTTTCTTTAAAAAACTCCGCATCTCTTGGAACAACACTAATAAATTCATTAACTTCATTGCTTATATAAAAGGGCATTCCGCAGCCTGCATATGAAATATATTTATCTTTTTCATATATTATTATTTCTGCTTCCTTGCTGTTTCTTCTGATTTCAGTAGCAGCTGAAGTTCCGGCTGCCACAGCTCCTATAATAACTATCCGCATATTGCCTCCATAAATTTAATCCCCGGAATTCTTTTAAGGCTCAAAGCTTGTGTTTACCACCAATACCGGGCATGGTGCCTCTGAGATAACTCTCTGAGTAACCGAGCCTACAAAAAACCTTTTTATTTTTGAGAAACCTCTGTTGCTCATTACTATCATGTCAACTTTATCATTTTTTGCTGTTTCCAATATCTTTGAATAAGGCTCTCCCAATATAACTTCTGTTTCTATTTTTATGCCGCTGAAGTCTAATTTGGATACTATTGCATTTAACAGTCTTTCAGCATTTTCTTTAATTTTCTTTTCCAATTGTTTTTCCAGCTCTTCACTTTCTGATATTATGGAGCCGTCAACTCCTCTCCAGGCATTTTCATGCCTTCTGTACTCGGAATTTTTTTCGGCAACAACGGAAATAAGTTTGATTGAAAAGTTGTATTTTCTTGCCAATTCCAATGCCTTTTTTACTGCACCGATTGAAGCGTTTGAGCCGTCTATGGGAACAAGTAATCTCATAAAACAATCCCTCCTAATTATATTATAATAAATATATATCCATAATTAAGAGGGCTAAACATTGTTTTTTCGCATAAACCGTCAGGCGCAGCGCTATTTGGGTATATGTATTGCATTGTTATAAACTGCATGAGCAGCTTCATGGAGAGATTCCGCCACTGTAGGATGAGCATGAATTGTTGACATAATTTCATCAATTGTTGCTTCAAGCCTCACCGCAAGAGCACCTTCCGCAATAAGCTCCGTAGCACTGGGTCCCGACATGTGAAGTCCTAATACTTCTCCCGTTGCTCCGTCAATTACATACTTCACCAAGCCTTCCTGCTCTGCTTCAATCATTGCCTTGCCATTTAAATTCATTGGAAATATGCCTGTTTTCACATCATATCCTTTTTCTCTTGCCTGCTCTTCTGTCAAACCTACTCCCGCAAGCTCAGGCTTTGTATAAACACAGTAAGGAATTGTTTTAAAATCAATTTCAGGTATTTTGTTCATAATGGATTCGACCGCGACTATTCCTTCCGAAGATGCGGCATGCGCAAGCATTACTCCTGCAATTGCATCTCCTATTGCATAAATATTGGGAACATTTGTCTGCATGTTTTTATTAACAGCTACAGCTCCTCTGTTTGTTTCAACGCCCACATTTTTAAGGGCTAAATTATCGGTAACGGGTTTTCTTCCTATGGACAGAAGTACCTTCTCGGCATTAAATGTTTTTTCCGTGCCATCGGATACAGTATTTACAATTAAGCCTTCCGCTGATTCTGAAATTGAAACTACCTTTGTATTCGTATATACTTCTATACCCTTTTTCTTAAATTTCTCCTTTAGGGGAGCAACAATATCCCGGTCCATGTTAGCCACTATATTTGGAAGCATTTCAATTATTGTTACCTTGCATCCTAATGCACCATATACTGCTGCAAATTCAGAGCCGATTACGCCTCCTCCTATTATAACCATGGAACTTGGAATTTGTTTAAGTGACAAAGCTTCATCGCTGGTTATGACTCCGGGAAGCTCAACTCCGGGTATCGGAATTATAACAGGCTTTGAACCGGTTGCAATTACAGCATAATCAAAATCAACAGTTGTCTCGGTACCGTCATCGGATTTAACCATTATTTGATTTCTGTTGACAAAGCTTCCTTCACCCATTATTTTTGTAACTTTATTATTTTTTAACAAGTTATCAACTCCGGCAATCAGCTTTCTAACAATTATTGTTTTCCTTTTTTGCAATTTATCCCAGTCTAATTCCGCACCGGTAATTTTTATGCCGTAGTCCTTTAAATTTTTATTTAAATTTTCAAATTCTCCGGCAGCATGCAGCAATACTTTTGTAGGTATACATCCTTTATTAAGGCATGTTCCTCCTATATGCTCCTTTTCTATCAGCGTTACTTCCGCATTCAGCTGAGATGCCCTTATAGCGGCATAATAACCGCCCGGCCCCCCTCCTATAATCGCTATTTTCATTTTTCCTCCTCATAGTCTCACAGCTTTCACAGCAAAAGCAACCCCGGCTTTTCTATGTATTCCTTTAATTTTGACATGAATTCTGCCGCAACTGCTCCGTCAACCACTCTGTGGTCTGCCGTAAGACTTAAATTCATCATTGGTTTTATTACAACTTCACCGTTAATTGCAACAGGTT
>DCDU01000228.1:3577-4404 GCA_002316585.1 Firmicutes bacterium UBA1047
TCTGCCGTAAGACTTAAATTCATCATTGGTTTTATTACAACTTCACCGTTAATTGCAACAGGTTCCTGAATAATTGCATTTACTCCTAATATTGCAGCCTCCGGCTGATTTATTATGGGAGTAAATGATTCAATTCCAAACATACCTAAATTGCTTATGGTAAATGTTCCTCCTATAAGCTCGTCCGGTGTCAATTTATTTATTTTTGCTCTTTCGCCAAGGTCTTTTAATTCTTTAGAAATATCCTTTAAGCCTTTTACATTTGAAAACTTAACAACCGGAACCAAAAGTCCCGTAGGAACGGCTACCGCAACTCCCATATTTACATAATTTCTTGTAACTATTTCATTCCCGTCAACGGTACTGTTCAGCAAAGGATAATTCAGCAGCACCTTGGATACTATTTTTACCAAAATGTCGGTGTATGATACCTTAACCTCATCCTTCAATTCATCTCTTAACTGCTTCATGGCAGTTGTATCAACCTTAATGTTGAATGATACCGTCGGAGATGTCTGAACACTTTCAAGCATTCTTTTCGCAATCACCTTTCTCATGGTTGACATAGGAGTTCTATATTCCTGAGGAGCTGCATACTTGGTCAAATTCTCGTCCATTTTGTACTTTACCACATCTGCCTTCATTATGCGTGTGTCTTTTTGTATTTTGTCGGTGTCGACACTAAGCTGTTCAGCCACAACGGCAGCCGTTGGAGATACCTTGTTTTTCGGTTTTTCTTCCGCAAATTTTCTGATATCATTCTCCGTTATTGCGCCGCCGGGTCCTGTACCGGTTAGCAAATTATAATCAACATTCAGCTCCTGAGC
>DCDU01000228.1:4546-4793 GCA_002316585.1 Firmicutes bacterium UBA1047
AATCAACATTCAGCTCCTGAGCGATTTTCTTTGCTCTCGGAGAAATTCTCGCTCTGTCTCCTGCTTTTGCCGCTGAAGGTACTGCTTCTATTATTGGCCCTTCCTCTTTTTTCGGTGCCGCTTCTTCAATCTTTCCGCCTGCCTGTTTTAACAATTCTGATATATCCTCATCAGCAGTGCCTATAACGGCAACAGGAACAAGAATTTTTACGGTTTCTTCATTTACCAATATTTTTCTTAAAACTCC
>DCDU01000086.1:0-3469 GCA_002316585.1 Firmicutes bacterium UBA1047
AAGGATGTTAAGTGGCTTTGCACTGATTGGGAAGAAAGAATTTTTTATGCGTCGGACTACTTTGACAAAATGTACGACTATGCAGTTGAGCTGATAAAGAAAGAATTAGCTTTTGTGGATGATTTAACGGCAGACGAAATACGTGAATACAGAGGAACATTGACAGAGCCCGGCAAAGAAAGTCCCTGCAGAAACAGACCTGTTGCAGAAAACTTAGAACTGTTTGAAAAAATGAAAAACGGTGAATTTCAAAACGGTGAAAAGGTCTTAAGAGCTAAAATCGACATGGCAAGTCCTAACATTAATATGAGAGATCCTGTTATTTACCGTATACTTCATGAATCACACCACAATACCGGAGACAAGTGGTGTATTTATCCGATGTATGACTATGCTCACCCCTTGGAGGATGCCATAGAAGGTATTACACATTCGGTCTGCACTTTGGAATTTGAAGACCACCGACCATTTTACGACTGGGTTTTAAGCAATATTGATGATTTTAAAGATGCTCCGACAAAACAGATAGAATTTGCCAAGTTATTCTTATCGAAGACTATGATGGGCAAAAGATATCTGAAACAAATGGTGGAGGAAGGTTATGTAGACGGTTGGGATGATCCCCGTATGCCTACAATTGCCGGATTAAGAAGAAGAGGTTATACCCCTGAAGCCATACAAAACTTCTGTGAAGCAATAGGTGTTTCAAAAGCTCAAAGCGTGGTTGATATTGCTATGCTTGAATTTGCCATAAGAGATGATTTAGGACCTAAAGCGCCAAGAACAATGGCTGTATTAGACCCAATAAAATTGATAATCACAAATTATCCGGAAGACAAGGTTGAATATGTTGAATCGGAAAACAACCCTGATAATCCTGACATGGGAACTAGAATGATTCCTTTTACGAGGGAGTTATATATAGAAAGAGAAGATTTCATGGAATATCCTCCAAAGAAATATTTCAGGCTGTTCCCGGAAAACGAAGTAAGGCTGAGAAATGCATATTTTGTAAAGTGTGTTGATTTTGTAAAGGATGAAGATGGCAATGTAACTGAAGTTCACTGCACATATGATCCCGAAACAAAGAGCGGCTCAGGCTTTGCAGGCAGAAAAGTAAAGGGAACACTTCACTGGGTTTCCGCAAAACATTGTATTGATGCGGAAGTAAGACTTTATGATTATATGATGGAAGATGAAGATTACGACAAAACAAATTTCCTGGAAAAATTAAATCCTGAATCTAAAATCATATTAAAAAACTGCAAGCTTGAACCTTCCATGAAGGAGTTCAAAATCGGTGACAGATTCCAGTTTTTAAGGCATGGATATTTTGTGATTGACAGGGATACAACGGATAATCACATTGTATTTAACAGAATAGTATCGTTAAAAAGCAGTTTTAAGAGGTAAATAAAGGTACGGGGACACACCTCAGAAAAAACACTCTGAATAAAAGGAGTGTCCCCAATTGGTGATATCTTGAATATAGATGAAATAATTAAAAGCAGTTTATCGAGGAACAAATTCATATATGGAATTTTTACAACTCCAAGAGTAAAGTCTCAATATAAAAAAGTAACTGCTAAGGCAATGCTGATAAAAGGCAAAAATTATATACAGTTAGAAAAATTTACAAATACACAGGCATTCCACGAAAACCTTGCCGACGAGGATGCTTTTAGCGTGCTGATTAACATGATTATAAATGAGTACCGAAATATTAATATATTCACTGAAGATGCAGATTATCAAATATTGGCCAGCAAAAAGGGAAATATAAAAGTAATTCAAAAAGAACCTTCAAAAAAGTTAAAGTCAGAAAGCCATAACAAGAAAAAACAATACATAATCAATGAAAACGAACCCTGCGACTTTTTAAATATCTTGGGAGTAATGAACGAAGAGGGGCGGGTTTATGCGAAGAAATATGATAAGTTCAAACAAATAAATAAATTCTTGGAAATTGTTGATGATTCATTGAGAGATAAAGACATACAAGATGATTTTATGATTATAGATTTTGGATGCGGAAAAGCATACCTTACATTTGCCTTATATTATTATTTTTATTCCATCAGGAAAATTAAAGTTAAAATTACAGGGCTCGATTTGAAAGAAGAAGTAATTGAATTTTGCAATGAAACAGCAAAGAAGCTGAACTATGAAAATCTTCAGTTCATGTATGGAGACATACGTGATTTTGAATATGAAAATAATGTAAATATGATAGTAACCCTTCATGCCTGCGACACGGCAACGGACGCAGCCCTTGTAAAGGCAATTGCCTGGGACTGTGATATTATTTTATCGGTACCCTGCTGCCAGCATGAATTTTTCAATAAAATAGAAAATGAAAATTTAAAGCCCATGCTTAAGCACGGACTTATAAAAGAGAGAATGTCCTCTTTGATTACAGATTCCCTGAGAAGTTTATTTTTGGAAACTAAGGGATACAGGGTACAGTTAATGGAATTTATATCTATGGAGCATACTCCTAAAAATATTCTTATAAGAGCCGTTAAAGCAGATAAGAAAACAAAGACGGCAGAAATTGAATACGAAGAATTTAAAAAATTCTGGAACCTTGACGACCTGTTTATAGAAAAATACTACGAAACAATCAATAATCAAAAATGATAATAAGGATTGGCAATAATCCGGCTGCCATTATTAATTGTTCAATGTTCAATGCTGTTTGAGGGATAACATATGAATAAAATAGAATTTGATAATCATGACAGGGAAGTATTCGAGTATATATTAGACAATATTCCTGATGCAATAACAATTGTTGATAATTATGGTAAGGTAGTGATTTTCAACTCTGCTTCAGAGGAATATTTCAATGTTAAAAAAAGTGACATACTTGATAAGGACTTAGCTGAATTTTTTCCGACAGCAATACTTTTAAGAGTGTTAGATAGTAAGACACCATTTTATAATATTTACAACAGACCAAGAGAAAACAGCTTTGTTGTTTCCAGTGCCGTTCCTCTTTATGACAAGCACGGCAGCATGATTGGAGCATTGGCGCGTGACAGGGACATCACAGAAATTGTAAAGCTGAGCGAGCTGCTGAATAAAACACAGTCAAATCTTTTGGAACTTGAAAAAGAATATTCTAAAATAACTTCTTCAGGGGAAGCATATTTTTCTAAAATAATAAGCAATAATGCATCATTTATAGAAATAATAAATTTATGCAAAAACATTTCAAAAACTCCTTTAAATATATTGTTAAAAGGAGAAAGCGGCACAGGAAAAGAATTGTTCGCCAAAGCAATTCATAATGAAAGCCGCAGAAAGGGAAAATTCATTCCCATAAACTGCAGCGCCATACCAAGAGAATTATTTGAAAGTGAAATTTTCGGATATGAAGCAGGAGCTTTTACAGGAGCCAAAGCAGAAGGAAAAAAAGGAAAATTCGAAGAAGCTGAAGGAGGAACACTGTTTTTAGATGAAATAG
>DCDU01000086.1:3602-5593 GCA_002316585.1 Firmicutes bacterium UBA1047
GAGCTTCAGCCAAAGTTTTTAAGAATTTTGGAAGATGGAGTGGTAACTCGTATCGGCGGCAATAAACCTAAGAAAATTGATGTGAGAATAATTTCGGCAACCAACAAGGAAATAAGAAAGCTGATAAATGAAGATAAATTCAGGAAGGATTTGTATTACAGACTTGATATATTCCAGATAAACATTCCTCCTCTAAGAGAAAGAAAAGGAGATATACTTCTTCTTGCCAATAAATTTTTGCAGGAATTTTGTATGGAGCAGGGTATAAATATAGTTGAACTTCCCGAGGAAATACTCAGTATATTTTTCGAATATAAATGGGAAGGAAATGTAAGGGAGCTTAGGAATGTAATACAAAGGTCTGCAATAATAGCATCTCAAAGAGGTAAAAATAAAATAGAAAAGGAATTTCTTCCTCTGTATTTGCAGAATATTGAAGTGGATGAATTTAATAAGTACATAAATATAAATGAAGCAGAGAGCTATGAATCGGGGCTTGAAGAATACCTTCAAAAAATAGAAAAAAGAATTATTACAAAAACCTTGGAAGAAATGAATTACAATAAGTCAGAAGCTGCAAAGAAATTAAAGATTCCAAGAGCCACACTGTATTATAAGATGGGAAAATACAAGGTAGGGGGACACACCTAAAATTTTCCCAATCAGAAAGGAAAAGTATGAATAAAATAAAGTTAGCCGCAATATCTGCCTTCGGTCTTGAAGCAATCGTCAAAAGAGAATTGACAGACTTAGGCTATGAAAACATAGTTACCGACAACGGCTGGATGTATTTTGATGCTGAAATACAAGATATATGCAAAACAAATATAAATTTAAGATGTGCCGACAGGGTGATGCTTATTATGGGGCAATTTGAAGCATTAAGCTTTGAAAAATTATTTGACAAAACCTTTGAGCTTCCGTGGGAAAACTGGATTACAAAGGACGGAAAATTCACCGTGAAGGGAAGGTCTGTCAAATCCAAATTATACAGTACCCCCGACTGTCAAAGGATGGTTAAAAAAGCAGTTTCTAAAAAACTGTGCGAATATTACGATGTAGACTGGATGCCGGAGGACGGAGCGGAATTTACAATATTGGTGTCAATCCATAAAGATATTGCAACAATTTCCATTGATACAACCGGAGCAAGAGAAGGTTTGTTCAAGAGAGGATACAGGGAAAAATCAATGACAGCCCCGTTAAAGGAAACTATGGCGGCAGCATTGGTAAAGCTGAGCTATTGGAATAAGGACAGAGTGCTGTATGACCCCATGTGCGGTTCGGGAACAATTGCTATCGAGGCGGCATTAATGGGCAGAAACATAGCTCCCGGCTTAAACCGAAGCTTTGCTTCCATGGAATGGCATATAGTTAAAGAGGAATACTGGAAAGATGCAAAAATTGAAGCAAGAAAAAACATTGACTTTAATTCTGAAATTAAAATATACGCGTCTGATGTAAGCGAAAAAGCAATAAGAATTGCAGAGGAAAATGCAATTGAAGCAGGTGTTGATGACTGCATCGATTTTTTTGTAAAGGATGTAAATCACATAGAAAAAACTATGTGTCCCTATGGCGTTTTGATTACCAACCCTCCATACGGCGAAAGGATTGGCGATGAAGAGCAGCTGACTAAAATTCATAGAAAATTAGGTTCGGTTTTCGGCAGAGACAGCACCTGGTCAGTATATGTAATTACATCCTCAAATAACTTTGAAAAAGAATTCGGGAGGAAGGCAGACAGAAAAAGAAAGCTTTTTAACGGTGATATGAGGGTTGATTACTATCAGTTTTTTGGCACACGACCGGAGAGCAGAATCGAAAAGGATTGATTTGTAATAATTTTATCAAAAATTATTGAAATATATATTTTTTTATTGTAAACTAAGAGTAAATGTGTTTGATTTTTTTTAATATTGTGTTATTATATAGACTACAATATTAAAAGGTGAGGCAAGTATGGTAGATGAAATAAGCGCAGGAGGAAT
>DCDU01000090.1:0-655 GCA_002316585.1 Firmicutes bacterium UBA1047
ATAAAGGTAACAAGGCAATATTTCAAGGCTTATAACAAAGAATACGATGAAGATTTTAATGAGGTTTCAATATTGGAGCCGGGAGTGTTGGGGACAACAGGAATTGAAACAATGAATACAATAGCCGGTGTTGTTGAAAAAATCGAACCTACTTTATTAATTATAATTGATGCTTTAGCTTCTCGTAAAATGAGAAGGCTGTGTGCGGTTGTTCAGATAACAGATGCGGGCATAGAGCCCGGTTCCGGAATAGGCAATATGCAAGGCTCTCTCAACATGGAATCTATAGGTACTAAGGTTGTTGCTGTAGGAATACCTACGGTTGTTGATACTGCAACAATTGTTAATGATACCATAGACATGATGGAAGAAGCATTAAGAGGCAAAACAGATGATGTAGGTCAGATAATGGGCATTTTAAGTGACTTGGAGTATAATGAAAAGCATGCATTTATAAAGGAGATTTTAAGTCCAATGTACGGAGAATCAATTGTAACACCAAGCTATGTTGATGAAATAATCGATTCTTTGTCTGAATTGTTGGCAGAGTCCATAAATAAAGCAGTTCATCCCGGATATGTAAATTCGTAATATAATTGTAAAAAATTATAGTGTTATTCAGGAAACAATACACATATACATTAATATATTACTT
>DCDU01000090.1:817-6586 GCA_002316585.1 Firmicutes bacterium UBA1047
AGAAAATATGTGGAGTTGAGATCATGAAGAGACGAAGAAAAAACAAGGGTGGAAGGTCGTTTTATATGGTGATGTCTATATTGTGTCTGACAGCACTTTTTTTGGGCTACAGTTTTGTATACAAATTATCTGAAGAAAGAAAATCCGGCAAGGAAGTCACAACAATTTCTATCAACTATAGTGCGGATAAAATTGACGATAACAACGATTTGAGCACATTTGACAAGATTATGTCTTACTTTAACATATTCTTGGAGAAAACTTTTAAGGAAAACAAAAGTGATGATGAAGATATAATCGAAAACGATGATGCACAAAACAAAACGGAGGAAGTGTTTAAAACAATAGATAGTGAGGAAGATGATAAGGAAGATTTAGAGATATTTAATGAAAGCGAATATAAAACCGAAACTAAAAAACAAGTATATTTAGCAAATGACCGAAAGGAAAATTTCTTTAAGGTTATTTCATCATCATCAAGAAGCAGCGCACCAAGAAAATTATTCCTAAACGCTGCTTCTGTTAATGACAGTTTAAACATTGTTTTATTTCATACCCATGGAACGGAAGCGTTTAAGCCAAGTTATGAATCTAATTACCGAACTTTAGATGAAAATTTAAATATTTTGGGTATAGGAAGCAGAATTTCAGACAACTTGCTAAAAAAAGGCATCAAAACCACTCACTTAAAAGATTACAATGATTATCCCGATTACAACTCATCATATGCAAATTCAAATTATGCAGTGAGACAGGTATTATCCGGCAGTAAAAAGAATATACTGATTGATTTTCACCGTGACGGTGCCGAAGAAAACTCAAGCTATGAAGCACATCTGTCAGAGGTAAAAACTAAAGAGATTAACGGCAAAAATGCTGCAACATGCACCATAGTCATCGGAAATAAAAATAGCAATGCCGCACAATTAAAAGAAAATGCAGGGAAACTGTATGAAACAGCTTATGAAATGTATCCTGGGCTAATAAGAGACATAATTATCAGGGAAGGTGCATATTTCAATCAGTATTTATCTAATTATTCCTTTCTGATAGAGGTAGGATGCACTTTAAATACATATGAAGAAGTTCAATATACAGCTGATTTATTATCAGAAATATTATACGAGTATATTAACGAAATTGATAAATAATAATTTTACATTTCCATAAGTTTTTGATATAATACCTTTAGTTTAAATTAGGGAGGTTTAACTTATTTGGACAGAAAAAAATACATAAGGAACTTTTCGATAATCGCTCATATAGATCATGGCAAATCAACATTGGCAGACAGATTAATAGAAAATACGGGACTTCTAACCCACAGGGAAATGCAGGAGCAGGTTTTGGACAATATGGACCTGGAAAGGGAAAGAGGAATTACAATTAAGCTTCAGACCATGAGCTTATTGTATAAGGCTAAGGACGGACATGATTATACTCTTAATTTAATAGATACTCCCGGGCATGTGGATTTTAATTATGAAGTTTCAAGAAGCCTGGCTGCATGTGAAGGAGCTGTCTTGGTAGTGGATGCCGCTCAGGGTATTGAAGCTCAAACATTGGCAAATGTTTATTTAGCTTTGGATCAGGATCTTGAGATAGTGCCTGTTATTAATAAAATAGATTTACCCAGTGCAAGACCTGATGAAATTAAACAGGAAATTGAAGATGTTATAGGACTGGATTGTTCTGATGCCCCGCTTATTTCCGCTAAGGACAATATAAATATTGATCAGGTTTTAGAAGCCATTGTAAAGCTGATTCCGCCGCCTGAGGATGATGAAGATGCTCCTTTGAAGGCCTTGGTATTTGATTCATACTATGACAGCTACAGAGGTGTGGTTGCATATGTAAGAATCAAGGAAGGGCAGGTTAAAAAGGGAGATAGAATAAAAATGATGTCAACGGGAAAGACTTTTGATGTCACAGAGGTCGGTGTTATTTCACCGACGCAGAAGCCCGTATCTTGTCTTTATTCCGGAGATGTGGGTTATTTGTGCGCCAGCATGAAAGAAGTGAAAAGCTGTCAGGTGGGAGATACCATAACAAATAATGCCAATCCTGCAAAAGAACCTCTGCCGGGATATAAAAAGGTTACATCGATGGTTTTTTGCGGTGTTTATCCTGCTGAGGGGGAAGAATATAACAGTGTGAGGGATGCGCTTGAAAAGCTTCAGGTGAATGATGCTTCCTTAATTTTTGAGCCGGAAACATCAATAGCCTTGGGATTTGGATTCAGATGCGGTTTTTTAGGTCTTCTTCACATGGAAATTATCCAGGAAAGACTTGAAAGAGAGTTTAACTTAAATATTATTGCAACAACTCCAAGTGTTATATATAAAGTATATAAAACAAATGGAGAAATGTTGATTTTGCAAAATCCTACCAATATGCCTCCCGTTCAGGAGATAGAGTACATGGAAGAACCAATTGTGTCCGCATCTATAATGACTCCTACGGACCATGTGGGAGCAATTATGGAGCTGTGCCAAAACCGCAGGGGTATATTTGTAAATATGGAATACATGGAAGCGAAAAGAGTTATTCTCCATTATAAATTGCCTTTAAATGAAGTAATTTATGATTTCTTTGATGCTTTAAAATCAAAAACGAAAGGATATGCATCCCTGGATTATGAGCTTGACGGGTATGTCCGCTCAGAGTTGGTTAAGATGGATATATTAATAAATGGTGAATTGGTGGATGCATTTTCAATAATTGTTCATGAGCAAAAAGCTTATGAAAGAGGAAGAGGAATTGTTGAAAGGCTTAAGGATGTAATTCCGAGACATTTGTTTGCAGTGCCTCTTCAGGCGGCAATAGGCAATAAAATAATTGCAAGAGAGACGGTAAAAGCTCTCAGAAAAGACGTTCTTGCCAAATGCTACGGCGGCGATATATCAAGAAAGAAAAAACTTTTGGAAAAGCAAAAGGAAGGCAAGAAGCGAATGAGACAAATAGGAAATGTAGAAGTTCCGCAGGAAGCATTCCTTGCTGTTCTTAAATTCGATGAAGATTAGCATGAACCCCCGTTCTTGTGAGCGGGGGTTTACTTCTTAATATGATAATTATTTCATTTTATTAAATTTATCTTGCTTTGCTGTTTTTTTTAATTCAGCTAAATGTTCTGTTAATTCAAATATATTTGTAAAACAATTAGTATTGTTATTTATCACAACACAGGTAATTGACATAAGAGGATACTGTTCGATTATTCCTTTTCTGTTGTTTGACGTAATAAATCCGTTTCTTATATCGGTTTCATTATAAAAGTTTAATACTTCATAATTGAATTTTTCTATCAGTTCGGCAAAATCACTTTCATCTCCGGTTCTATTTAAAATTACAACAAAATCATCCCCGCCGATATGACCTATGAAATGCTCGGGAAGGAAAAATTTTTTAAGAAGATTTGAAATTAACTTTATAATTAAGTCACCTTTTTCAAATCCATAACAGTCGTTATATGCTTTGAAATTATCTAGATCTAAATAAGCAATTGAATATTCTTCGTTGCTGACACAGCACTGCGCAATTCTCTGCTCTATCAATATATTCCCCGGAAGCCCTGTCAAGGGATTCTGATGCTTTGCAGCTGAAACCTCCAATTCGGTAGTTTTTTGCAGCAAATCTTTTATTGTCACTATGCCAAGATACCTATCATCCTCGGTGACAACAATAAAATCATAAAGCTTATGATTTGGACGTGACATAGCCAATGTAGATACTTCACTGACAGGGGTTTTGGAATCTATGGAAAGAAAGCCGGTGTCCATAATTTCGCTGATAGGTTTATTTTGATGCAATGTATATCCATATTGACCACTTAACTTAAATGCTAATTTTTCCTGAGTAATAATACCTACGGGTTTTTCATCACTTACTACGGTCAAACCTGAAAAATTAGGATTTTTTTTGAATATTTCATAAATGTTTGATACTTTTTCCTGAGGCTCCACTATAAAGGAGGGTGAACATAAATGCTGTATGTAAATAGTTGAAATAACATTATTGTTAATATTGTTTTTCTTTTTATTTGCCTTTTTAATAAGGGATAAAATATCTTCATTTATATCAGATATATCAGATAGTGGTTCTTGAATTAAATAACCTTGTCCATATTGAACGCCTAAGTCTATAAGGGTTTCTAATTCTTTGTATTCTTCAATTCCTTCAGCTATTAAATTTGTGCTTGTGGCCTTTGAAAATTCCGCCATTCCCTTTACCAAGGCATATTTCATACTATCCGTATCAATTCCTCGTATCAATTTCATATCTAACTTTAAGTAATGAGGATTGATATCACTAATAAGGTTAAGACCTGAATATCCGGCTCCGGCATCATCAATAGCAATTTTGTAATCCTGATCTTTATAATGCTCTATAGCTTTAACAAAATTAGAAATATCTAATATTGCATTTCTTTCCGTAATTTCAAAAATAATACTTTGAGGCTCAATATTAAATTGTTTTAAAAATGCTTTAGTAAATCCTTTTTTAAAACCTTCATCGTTTATTATATTCGGGTTTACATTCAAAAAAAGTTTTTTGCTGTATGGCGGTATCATGAATTTATATGCTGTTTCAAGAGCTTTAGTCCTGCATAATTGTTCTAATTCCCATAATAAGTTGTATGAACCTGCAATCTTAAATAACATTTCTGTATTTTCAATTTTGCTTTCGCAGGTAATTCTGCTTAATGCCTCATGTCCCAAAATGCTTCCATCTCTTAGAGATATGATAGGCTGAAAAACAGTTCTTATTTCTTTAGTATCTAAAATATATAATAAATCTTTTTTATAATTTTCATTCATTTTCTAATCCTTTTCAAATATATGCCAATAAGAGTATATTTTGTTATTATAATAATAAAATATAAATATTGTAAAGTATGTGTAAACTTAAGACGGATGATAAGAGCAATAAATCGATTGTAACATAAAAAGAACGAGTTTCCTCGTTCCGGACTATGGGCAAAGTCCATTTGTGTCATCAATAATTATGACATTTTTCCTAAAAAAATAATTTCATCAGTTTCGGAATTAATAATAGTAAGACCCTTTTCTTCCCAATTTGATGAGCCTAAATAACCTAATCTGTCATCCCAGGCATCATCATATTCATCCTTCGACACTAATTCATCATCGACATAATACTCAACTTCAGAATGAATTAATTTAAAGCCGTCTTGAGAAAAAAGGTCCGGTTCTTCATCATCAAAATCAAAATAATTTTCATCATAATCAAAATCATCATAATAATTACCATTTCTATTGTCTTCATCAGTATAAAGATAGCCGTAATTAATTAAATTGTACAAACATTCAAACATATAATCAAGTGCATCATTGTTGCTGTAGGCATCGCCTAATTGAACGAAAAAATCCAATATCTCCTGATTTTTAACTTCATATGTCACTATATCCTTGGTATATAGCATTTCCTTCCAATCTCCGCATTCGCTGGTTATAGTTACTTTCATTAACACTCCCCCTTGATACCAAATACTGTTTGTAAAATATATTATGCGAATAAAAATATATTATGTTTTATGTTTACAAAAAATGGTGAATTTCCATAAGTATTATTTACATACATCAAATTGGCAGGCAAATGTACTATATGTTACTAATAATTTGTATGTTGCTTAATATAATTAATATAAAAATTAAAATAATTAATATTACAATTAATTATTTTAATTTTTATATTGACATTTTGTTTAGAAAGGTATATTATGGTCATAACAAGGATGGTGAAAAAATG
>DCDU01000090.1:6767-7026 GCA_002316585.1 Firmicutes bacterium UBA1047
GGATGCCATAAGTGCTCCACATCTATTGAGGGTAATTTTGTACCTTGCGAATTTTGCAGCCTGCCCGAAGAGGATCTTAATTTTTTGAAAATTTTTATAAAATGCCGCGGCAGTATAAAGGATGTAGAAAAAGAAATGGGAATATCCTATCCCACCGTTCGCAGCAAGTTGGATGCTGTTATAAAAAGTCTCGGATTTGAGGTTTCAACCAAGGATGCCGAAAAAGAAAATGAAGCAAAACAAGCAGTCAAAAATGAAA
>DCDU01000209.1:0-338 GCA_002316585.1 Firmicutes bacterium UBA1047
TATATTTTAAACAGACTGACCAATGAATTTTATGAAGAGGATTATTCTAAGCAATATTTATTGGACATGATGGATAATATGCAAAATGTTAAATACAGCTATGATAAATACAAAAGAAGAGACGAAAAAATCAATGCAATAAATAGCGATAGCTATCAATACGGTAAAAAAGACAGTTTTATTGACAGAATAATTTTTTATTTAAAATCATTAAATGGAGAGTAATCAAGTAACACTTAAGGGTCTAACGAATAATATATATTAAAATTATTTTTAGGAGGTTCTATATGTTTAACAATATATTAGGAGACAGCGGAGACAGCTTGTTATTCTTCTTC
>DCDU01000209.1:442-2474 GCA_002316585.1 Firmicutes bacterium UBA1047
GACAGCTTGTTATTCTTCTTCCTGCTTTTAGTAGTTCTTGTATGCTTCTGCTGCGATGATGGATTAATAGGAGGAGCTGGCGGTTTTGGCGGTTTTGGAGACAATGACAGCTTGTTATTCTTCTTCTTGTTGTTGGTAGTATTGTTCTGCAGCTGTGGTGACAGGTTAGGCGGAATCGGCGACCGCTGCTAATAAGGAATGGGGACACACCTTTGCCATAGGGTCAGTCTTTTCCAGTAAAAGGAATGTCCCCTTTATGAAAATACATTTTAACAGGCTTCCCTTATAGGGAGGCTTTATTTGTATGCCCTAACCCCGTTTTTCTGAGTTTTTTTTCGAGTTTTTTTTCTAAAGCATTCTTTTTGTTTATTTGTAAAGTATAAAAACAAAAAAATGTTTTCAAATCAAATACATGCATTCATGCAAGGAAAACGATTATTGTATAATTAGTAATAATTTTAAGTAAATTTTTTCACAATGAAACTAATACAATGCTTGAAATATTAAATTGAATATTAAAAAAATATTTGTTGACAAGCATGGGGAATTGTATTAATATGTTTTTTAAATTACTTAAAATAGGTGGTGGCAGTATGAAGAAAAGAATATTTTTATCATTACTTACGGCAGTATCGGTAACAAGCTTGCTTGTAGGTTGCGGAAACGGCGGAGCAAATAGTAAGGATGCGGATGGAATTAAAATCGGTCTTAATTATGAGCTCACAGGAGGGAATGCATCTTACGGAGAATCAAGCGTTAACGGAATTATGATGGCGTTTGACGAAATAAATGCAGCAGGCGGAATTAACGGTAAGCAGATTATCCCTGTTAAGATTGACAATAAATCAGAATCTGCAGAAGCAACTTCGGTAGCAACAAGACTTATGACTCAGGAAGGCGTTGTTCTTTCCTTAGGACCTGCAACGTCAGGTAATTTTATGGCTACTATACCTGTAGCACAGCAAAATAAAATTCCCGTATTATCTTCTTCATCTACCGCAGATGTAGGTGTTACTACGGACGCAAAAGGAAATGTATATGATTATGCATTCCGCTTATGCTTTAAGGATTCATTCCAAGGTGTTACAATGGCAAGCTTTGCAGCAAATAACCTGGGCGCAAAAAAAGCTGTTATAATAAAGGATACTTCAAGCGATTACGGCAAGGGTCTTGCTGAAAACTTTAAAGCTAATTTTGAAGGCTCAGGCGGACAAATAGTAGCGGAAGAAGGATATGTAAAAGGTGACAAGGACTTTAATGCAGTGTTGACAAGCATTAGAGGAAAAGATTTTGATGTGATATTTATTCCCGGATATTATGATGAAGCGGGTTTGATTATAAAACAAGCCCGTGATTTGAAAATAGACGCTCCGATACTTGGTGCCGACGGTTTCGATTCTCCTGTTCTTTTAGAACTTGCGGGAGAGGATGCTTTGAATGATGTATATTATTCAAACCATTATTCTTCATTGGATGAGGACCCATTAGTAAAAGACTTTATTTCCAAGTATAAAGAAAAATACAATACTGAACCAAATGCATTCAATGCTTTAGGCTACGATTTGGGAAGATGGGCGGCAGATGCCGTGAAACGTGCAGGCTCGCAAGATACTGCGGCAATAACTGAAGCTTTGGCTGAAACAAAGGGTTTTGAAGGTGTTACAGGTACATTTGACATGGATGCTAACCACGATCCTGTTAAATCCATAGTGGTTGTCAGCTTGAAAGACGGAGTTCAGGTAACAAGTATTAAAGTAGATCCTAAATAAATATGTATGGGGACACACCAAATAAGTCTTTGCGGGTAAAAGGAATGTCCCCGATTTCATAAAATTTTTAGTATAGGGAATAATCAAGTTAGCATATCTATGCTAACTTGTTATTTATTCCCTAACCCCATTTTTCAGGCGGTTTTTCCTGAAAAATACGACGCAGGGGGTAAATATTTTGGTGAACGAAACTGCGCTTCCCAATTTATGTGACGTAAGGAGCAAATAAATTGGTGAATTCCCTGCGATATTTGTTATAAAAG
>DCDU01000209.1:2702-3463 GCA_002316585.1 Firmicutes bacterium UBA1047
GCTTTAGGCTATACAATGGTTTATGGAATTATTAAATTAATTAATTTTGCTCATGGCGATGTATACATGGTAGGCGCTTATGTGGGCTTTTTTGTCACTTCATATACAGGTGTCGGGTTCATTCCTGCCTTAATAATTGCTATGGCATCTTGCGCAATACTTGGGATGGCAATTGAAAAGGTTGCATATAAGCCGCTTCGAAATTCTTCACGTATTGCAGTTTTAATTACCGCTATCGGAGTTTCTCTTTTATTGGAGTATCTTATGATGTATTTTGCGGGAGCGCAAGTCAGATCGTATCCTAAATTATTTTCCGGAAGGGTATTTACCATAGGCAATATAGTAATTAAAACACAGCAAATATATATTGTAATTACTGCGCTAATTTTAATGTTTATTCTTCAATATACGGTTAATAAAACAAAGGTGGGAAAGGCAATGAGAGCGGTATCCGCCGACAAGGACGCAGCTCAGCTTATGGGAATAAAGGTTAATGATACGATTTCTTTCACCTTTGCCATTGGCTCCGCATTAGCGGGAGCAGGAGGTGTCTTGGTAGGAGTATATTATAATTCCATCGACCCTCTTATGGGGATGATGCCCGGACTTAAGGCATTTGTTGCGGCGGTTTTCGGTGGCATCGGAAGTATCCCGGGTGCAATGATTGGCGGTCTTTCCATCGGAATGCTTGAAACATTGGTTTCAGGATACGGCAATTCAATGTACAGAGATGCCGCTGTGTTTGCATTTTTAATATTGAT
>DCDU01000160.1:0-131 GCA_002316585.1 Firmicutes bacterium UBA1047
GCAAGAATGCTTAGCACCTCCAGCTACAAGGGCAAGTGCTTTCAATGTGCATGGGCTACAATGTCAGCGGTTGAGATTGAGTATAACTGGGGCATAACCAAAAAGTATCGTTTTGAAAGTTTCTGCTATGG
>DCDU01000160.1:300-606 GCA_002316585.1 Firmicutes bacterium UBA1047
CGTTTTGAAAGTTTCTGCTATGGACCTAAGTCATGCAAACTGTATAAAATGGGAAAACCACGTGCCGTGCCGTACAAGGACTGTGGTTCAAACTATGACGATGGTTGGATGGATGACCTATGCACAGAGCGACGCGGTGACGACGATTAATGAAGGGAGAAAAACATTACTCTGATTATGTTATGTTAGACGTACCCGACGGCTGTGGTGAACTTGTTGTAAATTCTCGTCAGATAGGATATATATGTGTTGATCCCAATATTATGAAAAAGATGGCTCCCAAAGGTGAAAGATGTCCCTAACCCT
>DCDU01000160.1:806-3106 GCA_002316585.1 Firmicutes bacterium UBA1047
CCTTCGTTTCACTCAGGATGACATTGGGGTGTGAACTGTAACAGAGCGAACCTGTTGATGAATTTAAGGGAATTATTAATTGCGCTTTTTAATGTTCTAAAGTATAATAAAAAAAACTTATTATAAAAACGAAGGTGCATATGGAAGCTAAACCCTTTATAAAATTAAATGAACGAAATTTGGCAGTGATTGTTTTTGCATTATTTTTTTCATGGCTGCTTGCATTTCCTTTCGAAGGACAAGTGCTGTATGCATTGCTAAACAAATATAATATATATTCTTCAGATTATATTTTTAAATCCATAACAGCGCATTTAATAGGTCTTATAAGCTGCTATTTATATGTAAAAAACTTGAAATCCGCAAAAATATTGATTGCTGCTTCCATAGCTGTATGCATTGCTGGCACTTCAGTATTTTTATTTAAACCTTCCTTGCTGTGGGATATTTCATTGATTGTAACCTCTTATGCTGCGGGAGCTTCGGTTGCTTCATGGGGTTATTACTATAAGGAATTGACAGTTGCCGAAGAAAGGTTAAAGATGGCTGCTGACAGCCTGATTTTTTCTAACGCATTAATGATTGTCATTACTATTGTTGCAGTTAATATATCAGCTTACGCCGGGTTGATTCTTTCCTTAGTATTATTGTGTGCAGCTTTTTTTGCTGCAATAAAATTGCCATCCGACTCTAAAGTTCAGAACTGTGCCGCAAAAGACGAGATTAGGTTAAACATTATAAAGCCATTGTTATTGCTGTGTATCTTTATTCTTATTACAACAATAAGTTCAGGACTTATGTATCAGGTAATAAATCCTTATTATAAGCATCTTGAAATTATTGTGAGCTGGTATTGGGCTTTGCCGTATATTGCAGCCATATTTATCATTAGAAACATTTCAAATTCAAAAAGAATTTATTTGATGTATGTAGCCGTTGCTATGACGGGATTGGGTTTTGTGTCCTTTTTAGTTCTGGACAATTCAGCAATAAGCTATATTGTTATTGACACTCTTTTACTGGGCGCATTTGGAAGCTTTGATTTATTTTGGTGGAGTGTTTTTGGTGAAATGTTGGATTATTCAGATAATCCTTCGAAATTAATGGGTATTGGTTTATCATGCAACGTATTAGGGGTGCTTATTGGAGGTATGGTAGGAAGTACGATTTATAACACTGACAACAACAAATTAAATTCATCCATATTGGCTCTTGTTGTTGTATTTATTGTTCTCGTTATTTTACCCATAATACATAATCAGCTTTCAAATTTGTTAAAAACACATGCATACAACATATCTGTAAAAATTAATGACAAAAATAATGATAAAAAACATTTGGTTTTATATCAGCTTACAGAAAGAGAAAATCAGATAGTTGATCTTTTGCTAAAAGGCAGGACGTATAAGATGATTGCCGAAGAGTTATTTTTAAGTGAAAATACGGTTAAAACTCACATTAGAAATATATATTCAAAATTAAACATACAAAGCAAGACGGAACTCATAAAATTAATAACTGATAAGAATTAAAAACCACTCACCCGAAAAAGGTGAGTGGTTTTTTTATATTTCACCCGTAAAAGATGATTTAAAAAATAATAAAATCAAGTATAATTTAACAAATACAAGGGAGGGATAAACGATAGGTTATTCAACTAAAATAAATGACCCTGCATTTAATAAATATGTAGTGAACACAAACAGATGGTCGGCTATATTTTCGTGTATTCTTGCATTAATTGCTATTATAGGTTTTTTCATCTACGGTGAAACCAGCCATGAAATGGAAAATCCTCAAGCTTTGTTTATAGGCATTGGAATTGGAAGTATGTTTGTAGCAATTGCGTTTTATCAATTAATTTCAAGAAATAAGGATACAACTTGGGATGGGTTTGTAGCGGAAAAGACAGCTGAAAAAAAGAATAGAAATCAAAACTCATCAAATGATGATTACTATGTCCATTATTATATTGAATACAAAGTAATATTTATTGATGCAGGCGGTAAAAAGCACTCATTATTATTTGAAGATGATGATACAGTATACAATTACTATAATGTAGGGGACAAAGTTCGCCACCACAAGGGATTAAATTCATATGAAAAATATGACAAGTCCCATGATACCATAATTTTTTGCAATGCATGCGGAAGTTTAAACGATATTGATGATGATTATTGCTTCAGGTGCAATTGCCCGTTATTAAAATAGGAGGATTCCATGAAAATAAAATTAGCAATATTAATGGCAATATTATTGTTGGCGGGTTGTTCTAAGCCGACAGAAAACAAGGTTGA
>DCDU01000160.1:3235-4388 GCA_002316585.1 Firmicutes bacterium UBA1047
TTCACAGGAAAACAATAAAAGAATAGCTGAACAGGAAGTAAAGAATGACAGCAGTGCTGCCATAGGGCAATGCGAAAATGACGGAGTTGAAATATTTCTTCTTCAGAATACATTTGATGAAAATGAATTAGTTATTTTAGGTACTTTATCAAATTATAGTGCAGAAGGATTTGAATTCATAGGTGAACCTGTTTCGATTACAGTTCAGGAAAAACAAACAATCAGGCTCAATCAGCCGGCAACAGTTACATTTAAAATACCCGATGATAAATTGAGCATAGCCGAAGAAGAGGAAAATATATTTGCAGCCTACTATAACGGTGAAAGCTGGGAATACTTTCAACCTGACAAGATAGATTTAGATAACAAAACTATAGAGTTTACCACCTATCACTTTAGCTCCTATGCTGTAGGAAAGTTATCCTTTGATGAGCAGTTAAAATATTATGCTGAAAGAATGGCAACCAACACATGGGCAAAGGAAGACCAGGAGTTAAATTTTGTTGCTAAATTTGAAGGATACGTCAATGATATAGTGGCAGATGCACTTGGGACGGAAAGCAAGGAAACCACGAGAAAAATTATGCAAACTTTGGTTAAGGAAATTCCTTATATGGGAGGCATGCTAATATCAGCAGCAAATGGAGATGAATTAGAATTTGCGGAAAATTTTTCGTCTACATTAGGTAAAGTAATATTAGACCAAATGGAGCTGGAAGGTGATGCAGCAGGGGATTTAGTTACTATATCTTCCACCTACGGCAAGGCCTCGGGAAATTTGTCAGAAGATGATTATGAAGAAGCATTAAAAGACATTACAAAGGGTCTGGCCACTGCCATAATCAGTAAACACCCAGTAGGAAAAATGATGGTTGCAGCTACAGAAGTAATTGATGTGGCTGTTACGGAATGGACTGACAAAAGCATAGAGGATGCATATCAGGCATATAAAAACGGTGCTGAAGGTGAGCACGGCTATGATTTAGATGCGGGAGACTACACAGAGCTTAGAAAGCAAATGAGAGGCATAAACCATAAAATTTATTCAGACGGAATAAAAGCATATTGCAAACGAAATAAAATCAGCATAGATGATTTATCAAAAGCTGAAGAAGAAAAAATAAGAAAAGAAACAGATATTAAATTAAAAAAT
>DCDU01000160.1:4516-6097 GCA_002316585.1 Firmicutes bacterium UBA1047
AGATATTAAATTAAAAAATGAATTTGATAACAGAATTTCCAAAGAAGGCGAAATAGACAAACAAAAATCGTATCATGAAAAAATATTAAAAATGTTCAATGAAAGAAACCTCCTGACAAAGGGCTCCTTTGGTTATGATGTAGAAATGAGCCTTGAGGATAGAATAGAAAGACTGTATCTCTCTATGGGTAAAATATTAAGTCATACAGACAAGAAATTTACAACCAGCACTACAGCAGGTGAAGGTGAAATTTCAATTGAGGATGTATGCAAACTCCTTGGAATTTGGTATTCAGACAGAACAAACGGTAAGACAAAGTATTTTGAAGAGCTTAAAAAAATGGGGCATGCAAGAGTTACTAAAGCTGATGGCTCTGAAGCTACCAACGATAATGTAAAGTTACCTGAGGAACCTACAATAATTAAACCTGAACAAACCCCTGAAGCTGCTAAAGGAGAATATGCATGGGTATTAGCTGAGGTTATAGATGGCTCAAATGACAGTGAATGGGATTTAATGAATA
The DNA here is from genome assembly GCA_002316585.1 of Firmicutes bacterium UBA1047. Lineage (GTDB taxonomy): Bacteria > Bacillota > Clostridia > Tissierellales > Sedimentibacteraceae > Sedimentibacter. Next base: position 5,041 of record DCDU01000160.1, read on the forward strand.
AATCAGAATCATATTCGTATTCGCCAAGCTATGGAAGAGGTGCATACTCTATAACATTTACTTATATTGGTGAATCGGATGATTATTATAATCCGCCATATGTCCATGGAGAATCTTATACTGTTCAGGCAAATTGGAGCACTCCTCCTGAAATAATTTATAAAGAGGATGTCGTTTCATTGACAGGCAGCATTGCCTTAGCAGCAAATTCTTTATCTGCTTACAAAGCCGGCGGCAATACCGGTGCGTGGGTTGATAATGCAAGAATGTCAACTGAAGACGGTAAGACATCCTTTAGTATTACACCTAATGACAACTATGCTTCTAAAAGCGGTACTGTAACAGCTACCCTTGGTGAAGGAAGTGAAGGTGCGAAAAAAATTATAGAAATAAATTTATTCAGCGGCAACAAGCTATATACCCAATACGTATATGAGTGGAAAGCAGTAAAATAAATTCAGAGGACTTACCATGACGGAAATCACTTATAAAAAAATCAATTGGGAAAACAGCGTTTCCATATTTAAAAGCTCTATTATATTAAAACAGCTTTTCATTGCAATTGGTATACCTTTTGGAATTGTGATTATTGTAATATTATTGTCTTCGGGTGCTGACAGATATTCCGTATATGCCATAGGATTGATTTTTCTTACATTCTTATTGACCTATGTCTTTATAAAGTTAGTTTATGGGGGAAATTATGAAGCAGAATTTACTGTGGATGAAAAGGGAGTAAAATGCTGTTTACAGGAAGAACATGAGAAAAAGAACAAAATTGTAAACAGTATTACGGTAATAATAGGTTTTTTATCAAAAAAACCTGCAGTAGCAGGTGCAGGAATATTGGCAAGCACCAAGGCAAATATATTTATACCATGGAATAAAGTAACAAAGGTAATCTATAATGATAAGCAATATGTTATTATAGTAAAAGGCAGTTTAACAGAAAATATCGCGTTATTTTGCACTGAAAAGAATTATGATGATGTAAAAAATGTTGTAAGAGGAAAAACCAATGTTTAAAAAGTATATGGCAAGAATTCTTATGACAATA
>DCDU01000160.1:6275-6736 GCA_002316585.1 Firmicutes bacterium UBA1047
TATGACAATAATAGGAATATTGTTTATTTTGAACGGCATTGTTTGGGGCATGTTAGGGGTTATTGGAGAAAAATCTACAGGACTCATAACAGATGTTAGAAGGGAAATGGGAGAACGAGCCGACTCAAAGTCAGGGACCTACACTTACAGTATAAGCTACAGCTTCAAGCTTCCTGACGGAGAAACAGTACATGGTTCTACTAAAAAAATCAGCGATGGTGTTTATATTAAACATCCAAATACAGCTGTTGCTGTCAGATATTTAAAAGCTTTTCCGAAAATAAATATATTAGAAAAAAATGCAGGATTTAATGGAGGTAATATTGCTTTTATAATAATTGGAGCTTTTTTGTTACTCATAGTCAATAAATATTGAATGTTGGGGTGACAATGGGGACGGGGGGACAACGGGGACGTGTTTAATCGTCCCATTTTTGCTTTATTGACAATATATCATAACA
>DCDU01000210.1:0-774 GCA_002316585.1 Firmicutes bacterium UBA1047
AAGGAGGTGCAACAAACATGAATCAATCAGTATTGGAACAGAAAAAACAGGTTGTAAGTGATATTGCTGAAAAGTTAAGAAATGCCAAATCAGTTGTATTAGTTGAGTATAAGGGATTAACGGTTGAAAAGGCTACTGAATTAAGAAATAAATGCAGAGAAGCAGGCGTTGAATACAAAGTTTACAAAAATACTTTAATGCGTTTTGCATTTGAAGAATTAGGCTATAAAGATATTACGGCAAGCTTGGAAGGACCAAATGCCATAGCTATTTCATACGAAGATGAGGTATCGGCGGCAAAAGTAACTAATGATTTTGCTAAAAACAGCAATGACACAATAGTATTAAAAGCCGGAATAGCTGAAGGTAGGGTTATGAGCGCCGATGAAATAAAAGCATTGGCAAGTGTACCGTCAAGAGAAATACTTCTTGCACAGTTGGCAGGCGTATTACAAGGAAATATCAGAAATCTTGCTTATATGCTTGATCAGATAAGCAAAAAAGGCGAAGCGGCATAAAGAACCCCGAGATGTCCTGTGCACTCTATAGAATTAAAAACTAAACTAAAAAAATAGGAGGAAATAGAAATGGCAAGTGAAAAAATCACAAACTTTGTTGAAGAAATAAAAAAGTTATCAGTATTGGAATTAAATGAATTAGTAAAAGCAATTGAAGAAGAATTCGGTGTATCAGCAGCAGCTCCTGTAGCAGTTGCAGGTGCGGCAACAGGCGGTGCAGCAGCTCAGGCAGAAGAAGAAAAGACAGAATTTGATG
>DCDU01000210.1:907-3223 GCA_002316585.1 Firmicutes bacterium UBA1047
GAAGAAAAGACAGAATTTGATGTTGTTCTTACATCAGCAGGCGCAGCAAAAATAAAAGTTATAAAGGTAGTAAGAGAACTAACAGGTCTTGGCTTGAAAGAAGCAAAAGATGCGGTTGATGGAGCACCTACTACAATAAAGACTGGCATTTCTAAAGAAGAAGCCGAAAAAGCTAAAGCAGCATTAGAAGCTGAAGGCGCATCAGTAGAAATTAAATAATTCAAAATGATAAAAGAGACTTTACATATGTAGAGTCTCTTTTGTGTGCTTTTATGACCTAATCCATTCCTTCATAAGTACGGGGACATTCCTTAACTGCATAACTCGCATAAAGTGATCGTTTATCAAGGGGTGTCTCCTTTCCTATGAATAATATCCGGAAATTTGCAAATAATAATTAAGGTGTTCGAAATTTTTATAAATTGACTTCTGCAAATTCCTGAAAAACATTAACAAAATAAAATAAAAAATAATTGGTTTATAACAAAAATAGCTATTGACATAAATTTTTTTTGATGATAATATTATATATTGCCATGAGTGTGTAATGTTGGCATAGAATTTGTAAGTCAAATATTATTTACTAAGGGGTGAAAAAATGCCGCATCCTGTGAAAATAGGTAATAGGGTAAGAATGTCTTACTCTAAAATTAATGAAGTTTTAGAATTGCCGGATTTAATCGAAGTTCAGAAAAAATCTTACGATTGGTTCTTAAGCGAAGGACTAAGGGAAGTTTTTGATGATATTTCTCCAATAGAGGATTATACCGGCAATTTAATTCTGGAGTTTGTTGATCATTCTTTATTTGGTGAACCGAAATTCGATCAGGTAGAGTGTAAAGAAAGAGATGCAACATATTCGGTACCGCTAAAACTTAAAGTAAGATTGATAAATAAGGAAACGGGCGAAATTAAAGAGCAAGAAGCGTTTATGGGTGAATTCCCTTTAATGACGGAAAAGGGCACATTCATAATAAACGGTGCGGAACGTGTTATTGTCAGTCAGTTAGTCCGCTCACCAGGTGTTTATTACAACATGGATAGGGATAAAGTTGGTAAGGAATTATACCAAGCAACAGTTATTCCCAACAGAGGAGCATGGCTGGAATTTGAAACAGACTCCAATGATATAGTATATGTAAGAGTCGACAGGACAAGAAAATTGCCTGCCAGCGTACTTATAAGAGCTATGGATATCCCTTCTAATTCTCAGATAATTGAATTATTGGGAGAGACGGAGCAGCTTTTAAAAACTTTAGAGAAGGACAACACTGCCAACTCAGAGGAAGCATTGATAGAAATTTATAAAAGATTGAGACCGGGAGAGCCGCCTACATATGATAGTGCGAGGTCATTGATAAAATCTTTATTTTTTGACTACAAGAGATATGATCTTGCTAAAGTCGGCAGATACAAATTAAACAAAAAGCTTAGTTTGGAAAACAGAATTATTGGAAAGCGTGCAGTTGAAGATATAATTGATAAAGAAACCGGCGAAATAATAGTATCTAAAGGTGATGTATTCAACGGCGAATTAATTTTTAAATTAGAAGCAGCAGGCATATTTTCGGTAAATGTTCTCAATTCCGATGATAAGGTTACTAAGGTAATAAGTAACAAGTTTGTTGATCCAAAGGTATTTGGTTTAGATATAGATTTTGATAAATTAGGTATAAAAGAGAAGGTTTACTATCCGGTTATGAAAAAAATACTGGAGGAAAACAACTCAATAGAAGAAATAGAAAAAGCAATAATTGAGTCATTAAAACAAATTCCCGCTGCTGAAAATAATATACTCGAAACAGATAAGGAAGAAGTTTATTCATTGTCTCCTAAACATATAGTAAAGGATGACATGTATGCTTCAGTTAACTACCATTTAGGCTTATTTAAAGGCTTAGGCAAGACTGATGACATCGACCATTTAGGCAACAGAAGACTGCGCTCGGTAGGAGAGCTTCTTCAAAATCAAGTAAGAGTAGGTTTGTCAAGAATGGAAAGAGTAGTCAGAGAAAGAATGACTATTCAGGATGTGGATGTTGTTACACCTCAAGTTCTTATTAATATAAGACCTGTTTCAGCAGCAATTAAAGAGTTCTTCGGCTCCAGCCAGCTGTCTCAGTTTATGGACCAGACAAATCCGTTGGCTGAACTTACTCACAAAAGAAGAATGTCTGCTCTTGGTCCGGGAGGATTGTCAAGAGACAGGGCAAGCTTCGAAGTAAGAGACGTTCACCATTCTCATTACGGCAGAATGTGTCCTATTGAAACGCCTGAAGGTCCTAACATTGGTCTTATTACTTCTCTTGCAACATA
>DCDU01000210.1:3420-3665 GCA_002316585.1 Firmicutes bacterium UBA1047
GGTCTTATAACTTCTCTTGCAACGTATGCAAGAATTAATGATTACGGATTTTTGGAATCTCCCTACAGGAAAGTTGATAAAGCAACAGGAAAAGTAACTGATACAATAGATTATCTTACTGCGGATGTAGAAGATACGAAAATAATTGCTCAGTCATACGAACCTTTAAATGAAGACGGCACCTTTGAACACAGCCGTGTTGTTGTTAGAGGAATTGACGGCATAAATGAAATTGTTTCAAAAGA
>DCDU01000210.1:3809-4813 GCA_002316585.1 Firmicutes bacterium UBA1047
AAAGACATGGTTGATTATATGGAGGTTTCCCCAAAGCAGGTAATTTCCATAGGAACCGGTATGATACCGTTCTTGGAAAATGACGATGCCAACCGTGCTTTGATGGGTGCAAACATGCAAAGACAGGCAGTGCCTCTGTTGGTTACTGAAGCGCCTATAATCGGAACAGGTTTGGAATATAAAGCAGCTAAGGATTCCGGAGCTGTAATTGTTGCTGAGCATGACGGAAAAGCCGTTTCTGTAAATGCATCTGAAATATTAGTAAGAAGAAATGATAATGGCATGATTGACAAATATCCGCTTCTTAAGTTTAAACGTTCAAACAGCGGTACTTGTGTAAATCAAAGACCTATTGTAATTAAAGGCGATGAAATAAGAAGAGGTCAGATTATTGCTGACGGACCTTCAACAGATAATGGGGATATGGCAATCGGAAAGAATCTTTTGATAGGATTTATGACATGGGAAGGTTATAACTACGAAGATGCCATGCTGTTAAATGAAAAATTAGTTATGGATGATGTTTTAACATCTGTCCATATTGAGGAATATGAATCGGAAGCAAGGGATACTAAACTTGGTCCTGAAGAAATAACAAGGGATATTCCGAATGTGGGGGACGATTCTCTTAAGGATTTGGATGAAAGAGGAATTGTCAGAATAGGTGCTGAAGTTAAGTCAGGCGACATTCTTGTAGGAAAGGTTACTCCTAAGGGAGAAACTGAATTAACAGCGGAAGAAAGGCTCCTGCGAGCAATTTTCGGTGAAAAAGCAAGAGAAGTTAGGGATACATCACTTAAGGTTCCTCACGGCGAAACCGGCATAATCGTTGATGTAAAAGTATTTACCAGAGAAAACGGCGATGAGCTAAGCCCGGGAGTAAGCAAACTTGTAAGAGTTTATATAGCTACAAAACGTAAAATAAATGTGGGTGACAAAATGTGCGGTCGCCACGGAAACAAGGGTGTTATTTCACGCATTATGCCTGAAGAGGATATGCCTTA
>DCDU01000222.1:0-165 GCA_002316585.1 Firmicutes bacterium UBA1047
TGTTTTAAAAGGGAAAACAGTAAAAGCTGTTACAGCCCCCGCTACTGTGAAAGGTGATGATGCTCTATGCCACTGTGCTATGCATGGGAAGGTGAGTGTCAGATGAACCGAAAGTCAGGAGACCTGCCTAAATATTTGTTTATAGATTTTCGGGAGGATTATCTA
>DCDU01000222.1:408-5772 GCA_002316585.1 Firmicutes bacterium UBA1047
TCCTAACCCCATTGCTGCGAGCGTCAGCGAAGCAGGAATGGCTGGTAGGTCAAACGCAACGAGCACCAAATTTATGCGACTGAAAGGAGCAAATAAATTTGAGTGCGGAGACTGCGATATGTCCTAACCCCATTGCTGCGAGCGTCAGCGAAGCAGGAATGGATGGTAGGTCAGATGCAGCGCAATTCCAATTTGCACGGGCAGAAGGAATGAAAAGATTGTTAATAAGAATAGAGGAGACTAATATGGTACATTTTGTAGGAGCGGGACCGGGAGCAGCAGACTTGATAACCTTGAGAGGACATAAATATTTATCCGAAGCCGATGTAATAATTTATGCCGGTTCCCTGGTTAATAAAGAACTGCTGAGCTATGCAAAGGAAGAAGCTGAAATTCACAACAGCGCTCATATGACCTTGGAGGAAGTTATCGATTTGATGAAAAAGTCCGAAAAGGAAAACAAGGATACAGTCAGGCTGCATACGGGAGACCCAAGTATATACGGAGCAATCAGAGAGCAAATTGACATTTTGAAATCATCGGATATAAATTTTGATATTGTGCCCGGGGTCAGCTCCTTTTGCGGAGCTGCGGCATCATTGAATGCGGAATATACATTGCCCGATGTGAGCCAGTCCTTAATTATAACCCGGATGGAAGGGAGAACTCCCGTTCCCGAAAGAGAGAGCATACGCTCATTTGCGGCACACAAGTCCACCATGATTTTATTTTTAAGCTCGGGATTAACGGAGGAGCTGTCAAAAGAGCTTATTGCGGGAGGATATGAAAAGGATACGCCCGTTGCTGTGGTTTATAAGGCTACATGGCATGATGAAAAAATATTCGGATGTACCGTTGAAAGCCTGCCGCAGACAATGAAGGATAACAATATAACAAAGACAGCATTAATTTTAGTGGGCAATTTTCTCGGGAATGATTATGAGAGAAGCAAATTGTACAGCCCCAAATTTACCCATGAATTCAGAGAAGGTATAGAATAATGCAGGTGTGTATTTTCGGAGGAACATCGGAAGGGCGGCTGTCAGCCGAATTTCTGAGTAATTCTCATATAAAGGTTGATTTGTATATAGCTACCGGATATGGCCGGCAGTTTGTTGAAGAGCTGAAAAATGTAACTATTCATCAAGAAAGACTTAACAAGGAGCAAATGATTGAATTGTTTCAAAAAAACGGCTTTGACTGCATAGTTGATGCTACTCATCCATTTGCAAAAATTGTTTCGCAGAATGCAAGGGAAGCAGCGGAATGCTGCAAAATAAAATATTACAGAATTATAAGAGAAACTGCTGAAAATGAATACTGCATTTATTTTGACCACATTGAAGATATCATAAATTATTTGAATAAGACCGAGGGAAATATATTGTTAACCACAGGCAGCAAGGATTTGGACAAGTTTACCGGGATAACAAATTATGAAAAAAGAGTTTATGTAAGGATTCTCCCCATGGAAGACTCCTTGAAAAGGGCTATAGCTCTTGGATACTCCAACAAAAATATAATTTGCATGCAGGGACCCTTCAGTCAGGAGCTGAATGCTGCAATGATAAATTCAGTTGGTGCGGAATCACTTGTAACAAAGGAAAGTGCTTTGTCCGGGGGCTTTGAAGAAAAAGCGGAAGCATGCATTAAAACAAATGTAAAATGCCTTGTAATGAAAAAACCTGAAGAGGAAGGAATTTCATTGGAGGAATTCAAGGGAATAATAAGAGGGGTTGTATGAAAAAGGTTTATATTATCGGTTTAGGTATAGGAAATTCAGACTATATGCACAAAAAGGCATTGGATACAATAAAAGCTTGTGATTGCTTAATAGGTGCCAAAAGAATGCTTAAAAGCTTTCAGGATTTAAATAAACCTGCTTACGAATGCTCTAATGCCGAAAATATCAGGGACTATATAAATAATAGCAATTATACGGCTTATGGAATTTTAGTATCGGGAGATTCGGGTTTTTACAGCTTATCCAAGAAAATTACAGAATTATTGATGCAGAAAGATAATATGCATATTGAAAATATTCCGGCAGTCAGCTCCCTTCAATATTTTGCATCAAGCTTGAATCTTCCCTGGGACAATATAAAATATGTCAGCGCTCACGGCAGAAGCTTAAACATTATATCCGCTGTTATTTTCAATAAAAAAACATTTATTCTTACATCCGCTGATTTCAGCCCCGGCAAAATATGTGAAATTCTTACAAGCAAAGGCTTGGGACATTTGCGCGTAAGCGTCGGTGAAAATCTGTCCTATGAAAATGAAAGGATATTGGAGGATGAAGCGGCAGCTGTTGCTAAAATGAAGTTTGACAGCCTGACTGTAATGATTGTGCATAATGATGATTTTATATCCGTGGATGAGGGATACAGCTCAATAAAGGACGAAGAGTTTGTAACCGGCAAAGCTCCGATGACCAAGAGGGAAGTAAGAGCTGTAAGTATCGGAAAACTGAAATTAAAGGATGATTATACAGTATACGATATTGGCGCGGGAACCGGCTCGGTTTCAATTGAAGCAGCATTGAAGCTTCACGGCGGAACACTGTATGCGGTGGAAAAGGATGCTGAGTCGGCAGCTTTAATAGAAAAGAACATAGAAAAATTTAAAACTAAAAATATTGAAGTCATAAAAGGCAGAGCTCCTGAAGCAATGGCGGAGCTTCCAAGTCCGGACGCCTGCTTCATAGGAGGAAGCAGCGGAAATATGGATGAAATAATTAATGCCGTATTAACAAAGAATCCTCACGTTAATATGGTTATTAACACAATTACTCTTCAAAGCCTGAATGAAGCAGTGAGCTGCATGGAAAAATATAAGCTTGATGATGTTGAAATAATAAGCATATCAGTGGCTAAGTCAAGAAAAACAGGCAGATATGATCTTATGATGGGGCAGAATCCTGTTTATGTAATCAGCGGAAAAGGAAGCGGTCTCGTTGTATCGTGAGTGTCATGTTAAAGGATATAAAGGTGAGAGAATGAAAATTGACATATATGCATTTTCGGGCAACGGTGCAAGACTATGTGATAAATTAATAGAAAATCTAAAGGATGATGAAGTTAATGCATATGTACCTGAAAGGTATTTAAGCTGCGGACGGTTTGTTAAGCTGCGTGAAGAAAATTTGTACAAGTCTGCGGAAAAATCATTTAAAAATGCAGACAGCATTATTTTTGTCGGCTCGGCAGGCATAGCCGTAAGAGCTGTAGCTCCCTTTGTAAGGAGCAAAAAAACCGACCCTGCCGTCATATGTATGGACGAAAGAGGAAATAATGTTATTTCTCTTTTAAGCGGACATATAGGCGGAGCTAATAAGCTGGCATTGAGAATTGCGGAAATTGTGGAAGGAAATCCCGTTATAACCACGGCTACCGATGTAAACGGAAAGCTTGCGGTTGACGAATGGGCTCATAACGGCAAGCTTCACATTATGAGCTTAAAAAGAGCAAGGGACATTGCCGCCCATATATTGGAAAACAAGAAAATCGGATTTGCTTCAGACTTTAAAGTAAGCGGCAGTCTTCCTGCGGAAATGGATTCAGCCGAAAAAGAAATCGGAATATGCATAAGTCTTGATTGCGATAAATCTCCTTTTAAAAATACGCTGAACCTTGTTCCGCGGATTGTATCTGTGGGCGTGGGCTGCAGAAAAGGAAAAGACTTTAATGATATTTATACTGCCGTAAAGGAGGTTTTAGGCAAAAATAATATTTCGCATTTTGCCATAAGCTCCATAAATTCAATTGATTTAAAAAAGGAAGAAGAAGGAATAAAAAGAGCGGCAGAAATTTTTAAAGCTCCCTTTCATACCTATTCAAGGGACGAGCTTAATAAGATACAGGGACAGCTTTCAAATTCGGATTTTGTAAAAAAGATTACAGGGGTCGATACCGTATGTGAAAGGGCTGCAATTGCCGGGAGTCAATCAAAAACGCTGATTATCAATAAAACGGTTGTTAATTCCGTTACGGTGGCGGCAGCCATAGATGATTATGAAGTGATTTTTTAACAAAGGTGGGCATTGTTTGACCGGGAAGAACCGTCCCCGCTGGGTTCCGTCCCCGCTGGGTTGCCGTCCCCGCTGGGTTGTCCCCGCTGGGCGTTTCATATGGCTTTCAGAGGAGAAGAAATGAACAATATTAAATTTATAGAACCAAACAACATCGAAAAGCGAAGCTTTGAAATAATACAGGAAGAAATGGGAGCAATACACCTTGAGAAGGAAATAGAGCCCATAGTAAAAAGAGTAATACATACATCGGCAGATTTTGATTATTTAGATAACATGTGCTTTTCAAAAAATGCCGTAAAAAGAGCCAAGGAAGCTTTAAAAAACGGAGCAACAATAGTTACCGATACAAATATGGCATATTCCGGCATAAATAAAAAGGCAGTCGCAAAATACGGGGTAGACATACGCTGCTTCATGGCAGAGGAAGATGTGGCTGAAGAAGCAGCTGCGCGGGGAGAAACAAGGGCTGCTGTTTCCATGGAGAGGGCAGCCAAGATACAGGGTCCCCTGATTTTTGCCGTAGGCAACGCTCCCACAGCTTTAATTAAGCTTTATGAAATGATAAAAAGCGGCATATTTAAGCCGGAGGTTATTATCGGAGTTCCCGTAGGCTTTGTAAATGTAGTTGAAGCAAAGGAGCTGATAATGAGTCTTGATAATGTGGAATACATTGTTGCAAGGGGCAGAAAGGGAGGAAGCAATATAGCTGCGGCAATATGCAATGCTTTATTGTACAACCTGGAGCAATAAGCAAAAGAGAATCAATTATTAATAAATTTATTTAAACCAGGAGGTTTTATGTTTTACGGTATCGGAGTGGGTGTTGGAAACAGCCTGACAGTTACAAAAAGAGCAATAGATGTAATAGCCAGATTAGATATTCTCTATGTTCCCACAGCTAAAAAAACAGAAAATTACAGTACGGCACACAGTATTGTAAAGGATTATATAAATGAAAGAACAATAATAAAGGATAGGCATTTCCCCATGAATTACAATAGCTCAGAGCTTAAGGAAGCCTGGAGCGGAATTGCTTCCGAAATAATCCGGGATGTATCGGAAGGCAGGGAGGTAGGCTTTGTAACTATAGGGGACCCTATGGTTTACAGCACCTACATTTATCTTTTGAAAATTTTGAAAAATAAAATTAAAGTGACAACAATACCCGGAATAGCATCATTTTTGGATATTGCCTCAAACAATAATTTCCCCTTGGCGGAGGGAGATGACCCCTTAATAATTTTGCCTGCAACCATGGGTGCGGAAAAGCTCAGAGGCTATATAAAAAGTGAAAAATCACTTGTTTTAATGAAGGTATACAACAATTTTGA
>DCDU01000222.1:5910-6260 GCA_002316585.1 Firmicutes bacterium UBA1047
ATGAAGGTATACAACAATTTTGATGAGGTTATAGGAATACTTATTGAGGAAAATCTTCAGAACCATTCTATAGTCGTAAGCAATTCGTCAAAGGATGAAGAAATAACATATAAGAATATAGAAGATATTAAAAAATCTGATGTTTCTTATTTTACCACCATATTAATAAATAAAAGATGGGAGTTATCATGATATACGTTGTGGGCATAGGTCCGGGAAACAAGGAAGCAATGACATTTGAAGCAATGGAAGCAATTGAGCAATCGGATGTCATAGTCGGATATAAAACATACATTGATTTAGTTAAGGATTTAATCAAAGGCAAAGAAGTGGTTTCAAACGGTATGAAG
>DCDU01000104.1:0-2352 GCA_002316585.1 Firmicutes bacterium UBA1047
GGTCAGCCCATGAAGGAATGTCCCCGTAAGAATTGATTTTCAAAAAGAAAGGGGATAACATGAGCAAGGATATAGAAAGTATAATCAAAACAACCTTAGACAACATTAATAATTTGACGGAAAATGAAAAGCTAATCAGCAGCAAAATTTCATACGATAATAACAACTATTTGGCAATATCAAAGCTCAATATGAATTTTGTAATAGGAGGCAGCGATATAGACAAAAAATTCCGCTCAGTTGATTTAAAACCATTTGCAGGAGCAGCTTACGTTAATTTGCAATTAAATCCGCAAGTTCTCATTTATGAAACGCCGACTAAAGATGTCAGAACCATCAATATCAACAATGAAACAACAACAGGAGATTTGACATCATCCATAATGAACATCATGTCATTCATAAAAGAAGTAAGGGAGAAAAAGGATTGTGACATTTAGAAGAATAACTGCATTAATAATAATATTTATTTTATCATGCCAATTTACGCAAGTTCAAGCAATGCCCGATGTTTCAGCTCAAGCATACATAGTAATGGACGCAGAATCCGGAAGAATTATAAAATCCCACAATGCGGATTTAAAGCTGCCTATTGCAAGCACAACCAAAATAATGACAACGATTCTTGCAATTGAAAATACTGATGACCTGAATGTAAAAATAGAAATTCCGCCTGAATGCACAGGAATAGAAGGCTCAAGCATTTATTTAAGACCTAAGCAGAATGTTTCGGTTATAGATTTATTATATGGAGCCATGCTGCGCTCCGGTAACGATGCAGCAGAAGCCTTGGCTAAATTTGCAGGCAGAAATGACTCCGAGGGCTTTGTGTCCATGATGAATAAAAAGGCAAAGGAACTTGGCGCACTAAACACAAATTTTGTAAACCCAAGCGGTCTTCATGACGAAAGCCATTATTCAACCGCCTATGACCTTGCCTTAATAAGTGCCTATGCAATGAAAAATGATACCTTTTCAGAAATTGCTAGAGCTGAAAAGTACAAAGCTGCAAGCATGAATAATATTTTTTTCAATAAAAATAAGGTTGTTTATCAATACGAACATGGAACGGGAATTAAAATAGGATTTACAAAGGCAGCAGGCAGATGTTTGGTTGCATCAGCGGAGAAAGACGGAGCGGAAATTATAACGGTGCTGCTTAATGACGGCAACTGGTTTAATGACAGCTATCATATCTTTGATTGGACCTTTGAAAATTATAAGAGCTACAGCATAGTTGAAAAAGGACAGTTTGCGGCATATACCCCTAAGGGTAATCCGATTTTTATTGATGAAAGTTTCAGGTGCATATTGACGGACGAAGAAAAGGAACAAATAAGATTTGAAGCAATACTAAAATCTGAACATATTGCAAACAGCTCAAATGCAGCAACCTGCGGAATTTACAATATATACTTAGGTGATAGTATAATCCATACAGGAACGTTGTTAAGCAAATAAACCGGCAGACAGGATGTGGGACAGGGGTGCTGACATCCCTTGTTATTTACAAATCAGCGGATTTATATTATAATGAGAAAAAACTGAAAAGCTGACCCCATAAGGGATATTTCAGATACGATAACCCTGGAGGGATAGCTGCACATTGTGCATCTGTCCTTAGGGTACGTGAAAGGTTGAAAAGGCAGAGGAAGATATTATGGAAGAAGAAAGACTGCAAAAATATATAGCACGGTGCGGAGTTGCTTCAAGGAGAAAAGCCGAAGAATTAATCTTAAATGGTGATGTTAAGGTTAACGGATTGATTATAAAGGAGCTTGGAAGCAAAATTAATCCCGAAAAAGATGCGGTGACCGTATACGATAAAAAAATATATGAAAAAGACGAGCATATTTACATAAAATTATACAAGCCTGAAGGATATGTAACCACTGTTAAAGATCAGTTTAACCGTAAGACTGTGCTTGATTTGATTAATATCAAGGAAAGAATTTATCCCATCGGAAGATTAGACTACAATACTTCCGGATTATTGCTTTTAACTGATGACGGAGATTTAGCCAACAGGTTAATGCATCCCAAGTACCATATTTACAAAACCTATGAAGCAGATATTAGAGGAAGTATTAGTCGGGATTCTATAAATAAATTAAAAAGCGGTGTTATAATAGATGGTTACAAAACTGCTCCCGCTAAGGTAAAATTATTAAATCAAAAAGAAACACGACAAAATATATCATCTGTGCAAATAAGTATTTACGAAGGTAAAAACAGGCAGGTAAGAAAAATGTTTGAGGCGGTAGGTCACAATGTGATAAAGTTAAAAAGAATATCCTTTGGAGAAATAAATTTAGTGGATTTAAAATCAGGACAATGGAAATATTTAACCGA
>DCDU01000104.1:2490-5441 GCA_002316585.1 Firmicutes bacterium UBA1047
GGACAATGGAAATATTTAACCGATGATGAAATTAAATTTTTAAAGAGGTAAAAATGGACAAGAAGTATGGTCAAATTGCAGAAATGACGCATTTTCTTATAGAGGCAAGCTATTCGGGAAAAAAAGACTTAAAATTCATTGATTTAACATGCGGGAATGGATATGATACGCTGTTTTTAAGCAATTTGGCAGGACCCTCAGGTAAAGTAACTGCTTTTGATATACAAGAAACAGCAATAGAAAGAACAAAGAGTCTATTGCAGAACAAAGGCAAATTCAATAATTATGTTATAATAAAAGACAGTCATGAATTTATAGGGAAGTATTTAACAGAAAAAATAGATGCCGCTGTATTTAACTTAGGATATCTTCTGCAGCACAATAAAGAAATTTACACGAAACCGGACACTACAATCTGCTCCTTAAATTCTTTGATACCATATTTAAAGGATTCAGGCAGAATATATATTGCTGCCTACACAGCACACGACAAAGGTTGTGAAATCGCAAAAATTTCAGAATACTTAAATAGTTTTAACAAAAAAGAATACAATGTAATTCATATTAAAATAATCAATAAGGAGAATACTCCGCCGGAATTATTTATAATTGAAAAAAATGCATGATACTGCTTGTACCTGTCATGCATTTTTTTTAGTGAAGCTTGCATTTTGTTGTCAGAAATACGTTTACCCATATAATATTTGCACTTTATGAATAAATACTTGCATTTTGTATTAATATTGAAATATTTCTTGCAAAATTGCGGAAGTATGATATGATTTAGGTAGTGCAATATTATGGAGGATTTTAAATGGCTGATAATAGGGTTCTTCTTCAAAACATATCATGGTGCAAAGGTTGCGGCGTATGCGTCGGATTTTGCCCTGTAAAAGTACTTAAAATTGAGGATGACAAATGTGTGATAGCTCATCGGGATAAATGTATTTTTTGCGGACAGTGCGAATTGAGGTGTCCGGACAATGCTATTTACATCGGAGGTAAAAAAGATGAACAGTAAGGGATATAAGTTAATTCAAGGTAATGAAGCTTGCGTTGAAGGTGCTTTGGCTGCGGGTATGAGATTTTTTGCCGGTTATCCTATAACTCCGTCAACGGAAATAGCTGAAATTTCTTCGCAAAAATTACCAAAGCTTGGTGGAAAGTTTATACAGATGGAAGATGAACTTGCAAGTATGGCTGCCATAATCGGAGGTTCGCTTGCAGGGTTAAAATCAATGACGGCAACAAGCGGTCCCGGTTTTTCACTAATGCAGGAAAACATAGGATATGCAGCTATCGCTGAAATTCCATGCGTAATTGTTAATGTTCAAAGGGGAGGACCAAGCACGGGACTTCCGACGTCTCCGGCTCAAGGTGATGTGATGCAGGCAAGATGGGGAACACACGGTGATCATCCGGCTGTGGCATTGACACCGAATTCAGTTCAGGAAACATATGAATATACGGTCAAAGCGTTTAATATTGCTGAAAAATACAGAACGCCCGTTATTCTTTTAATGGATGAAACCGTAGGGCATATGAGAGAAAAAATGCTTTTTAGGGATATTTCGGACATAGAAATTATAAACAGAAAAAAGCCGGCATGCAAGCCGGAGGCTTATGTTGCTTACAGACCTGATGAGGATATGATTCCTCCCATGGCATCGTTTGGCGAAGGATACAGATACCATGTAACGGGACTCACTCATGATGAAACGGGTTTTCCCACAAACAGCAATGAAATATCCGAAAAATTAATTAAACGTATTGTTGGCAAGGTAGATAAACACATAGATGATTTCTCTTACTATGAAGAATATAAACTGCAAGATGCTGAAATAGTAATAATCGCTTACGGCGGAGTTTCAAGGTCGGCTAAAAGTGCCGTAGATGCTCTGCGTGAAAAGAATATTAAGGTCGGTTTATTCAGACCTATAACAATATGGCCTTTCTTAGAAAAACAAATAAATAAGGTTTCAAAAAATGCGAAAGAAATATATGTGGCAGAAATGAACTTAGGGCAATATTTCATAGAAGTTGACAGAGTTGCAGGCAAAAATTGCACCGTAAAGAAAATAAATAAAATAAATGGTGAATTAATCACTCCTGATGAAATAGTAAAAGCAATAGGAGGTACATATAATGAATTGTAACGAAACAACCAAGGAATATTACAGAGTAGATAAATTGCCCCACATATGGTGCCCGGGCTGCGGGCATGGAACACTGACAAATACCGTTGTAAGAGCAATAGATACGCTAAGATTAAATAAAGATGAAGTAGTAATAGTTTCAGGTATAGGCTGCTCCTCGAGAGCTCCCGGTTATTTGGATTTCAATACATTACATACTACACACGGACGTGCATTGGCTTTTGCAACCGGTATTAAGCTTGCAAATCCCAAGCTTCATGTAATTGTGATTATGGGAGACGGTGACAGTTCAGCCATAGGAGGCAATCATCTCATACATGCCGCAAGAAGAAATATAGATATCACAACAATTGTTTTTAATAATAACATTTACGGCATGACCGGCGGACAATATTCGCCTACAACACCATACGGTGATTTTGCAACTACATCAGCCTACGGCAATATAGACAAACCTTTTGACCTTTGCAGCTTGGCTCAAGGTGCCGGAGCAACATATGTAGGAAGAGGAACGGCATATCATGCGCCCCTTATGCAGAAATTAATTGAAAAAGGCTTGCAAAACAGAGGGTTTTCATTTATAGAGGGCTTAAGCCTGTGTCCAACCTACTACGGAAGAAAGAATAAAAAAGGCAGCGCCTTTCAGATGTTCTCATTTTTAAAGGATAATTGCGTAGATATTAAAGCAATTGAAAAAAATCCCGAAAAAGGCGAGAATAAAATTTTAATCGGAGAATTTTACAACAATCCGAAACCTGAATATATAGAAAGCTATCAAGTTATTATTGATAAGTT
>DCDU01000145.1 GCA_002316585.1 Firmicutes bacterium UBA1047
CTCGTCAGGCATATACAGAACCTATTGGTTTAAGGAAGCTGGTAACCCTCAAGGTCTTATTTACGAGACTTGAGGGTTTTTAGTGAATTTTAACTTTAGCGAGTAAAACCTTTAACCCTTATGACACATTGAGCAGCAAATAGCACATCCGTCTGCATCTCTGTATATTTCTTTAGCCTTATCAACTGCACCAAAACAATTATTGTAATATCCCAAATAAGTTTTACTTGATATATTTAATTCGTTAGCATGCTCTTCTGTATGAACTTCGTGATGATATCCAGGATTATATGTTGAGTTATTATTTACATAGTACCTTTCCAAATTTTTCATTTCACGCTACATATCCGCATTTTTTTAAAATAGCTAACTGTTTTTCTAAATAATCTTCTTTAAATTTGCTTCCCTTTATTTTCTTTACCTCTTCAATAATTTGGGAATCCGATTGAGCATTATTTAGCATAAATGTCGCTACATAGTCCAAAGTAGTTATCGCTTCTAATTCAAATGCACTTTTTTTAATGAAATTTTGGAAAACAAAGTTTACTTTTTCTTCATCACTTGCCAAGAGTTTATACTCTTTTATTGACTCTTCATATTCTTCCGGAATGTTTTTTGATATGTTTATTTTATGAGTAGTTCCATTTGTATCAATTTCAATGATATCCTCACTTTCAAACAAATGAATCAGTTTATCTAATTTAGCACTATAAGGTCCGAAGAAATGAATCGAATAATTCAAATCCAATCCAACTCCCTTTCTTTCAATCAAATACAGAAGCTTCTGAAGCATTTTCTTTCCTACTTCCGTTTTCTCGCATATTGCTTTAATAATAATTATGTATTTATTAAAATCATTGCTCACAATAATACCTCCTATATTATATCTTTATATGTACTCCTAATACAATCCTCTGCTTCCATAGAGTATTCTTTATTAGCATAAATCCTCTGTATATTTATTTTGTTTGTAAGGCTGCTTATTATTTGTGACTCTTCAGATATAGTTGTGTTTTTACCTGTTCTCTCATTAATTATAACAATCGCTTTTTCATCATCAATTGCAGTTCTTATAGGAATTTTATGAGGCATTTTGTCTGCTGACTGATCTTCAATAAAATTATTCCTTCCAAATTTCTCATATAAAATATTTCTCATCATCCTAAATTCTCTTTTGTCAGCCTCCTCAGGATGAGTCTTAGTATCCAAAACCATAGCATACACTTTTCTATTTACTATATTATCACATTCTTTAATGCTATCGCATTTTTCTTTCATCAATTCAATTACTTTACAATCATCCCAACTCAAATACTCTTCAATATTTTCAGGATACTTTCCATTATCTAATATTTTCTCTAAAGCCGATTTCAACATAATGTCAAAATATCTTCTTGTCCTATGAAAATAAACTTGTACAAACATAAAATATCTTGCCAAAACAAATTCTTCAAAAGCTTGGACTCCTCCATACTTAACTGCTAACCTGGAACTTCCACCTTCCTCACGATACACGGTTAAACATGAAATTAATCGCTGCACATCGTATTTGCCGTAATTCACACCACAATACAAGGAATCCCTCAGCAAATAGTCCATTTTATCGCAATCTAATTCACCATCCATAAAGCTTGATAAGAACACAAATTCTGAATTCTCTCCGGGAATTCTCCTCATATATATGTCGCATATTAATTCCGGCGTTATATCATATTCCTTACCATACTTTGCCTTATATTCAGTTCCAATTTTACTAATAATATCTGCAATACATGTTTCTTTTATAATCTTTTCCGTATAGTCTTCATGCTCCGTTCCATCAGGAAACACCGATTCAGAAGCATGGGAAAAGGGTGCGTGTCCAATGTCATGTAAAAGAGCAATCAACCTTAAAATCTGTTCATACCAATCTTTTTTCTCCTTTGATAAAAATTCAGGACCATTAGAAATTGCCGACCTAAAAGCATTTGATACTAAATGCATAACTCCCAAAGAATGTCCAAATCTTGTATGCTCCGCTCCATGGAATACCAAGTAAGTCATTGCAAGCTGCTTTATATTCCGGAGTCTTTGAAAAGGCATCGAATTAATTATTTCATTTTCAAGACTTCTTACTTCAATAAACCCATGAACAGGGTCTCTGTATTTATCTATCATATAAAACATAACCCCTTTTCTTATATTATAAAATTTATTAAACTAAATGCTAATAATATTATATCGAACTTATGTTCGGTTGTCAATACATTTTTGATTTTTGTAACTGCTAAAAAAAGACCGTATTCCATCCCTATTAGGAAATATATATAGCAAAAATTGTTTCTTGAACTTTCTTTCTTGCTTACACTAAGTCATTAAACATTGAACTTATAAATATTTGATATTTCTTTTTATCCATAATCTTATCCTCTTAATCAACCAAAAAGTTTACAACGTTTGAATAAAATCAAGTTACGATGATATATCGCTCTGTGAATCTCCGGTCGTGCTACTCTCTCCTTCCTATTCACCAATGAAGGAGATGCATCTTCATTATAACTCATAATTGTTTCAATTACTGCACCATAATAAAAATTTTTTGTTTTCAACCTTGGAATTATTTCCCTCCTCGTATAAAAGCTGCTTTTAGATGCTTCCAACAATGGAAGATATTGATGTACCGTCATAACAATTGTTAACTTTTCCCCTTAGCGTTATCATTACGAATAGCTTAAATATAAATGATAAACCCATATTTATCTATTTCCATTATACTGGGAATTTCGGCATGAAGCAACTAAAAGATGTGCATATAACGTTTTATCCCAATCCTTTCAGCAAACAGCAGGAAATAATCTCCGATGCACACTACGGGTAAAATTGGCATTTACAGACTGTAACAACAGTTGTATTGCCGAATACTATGATATGACAATATATTACATTAATCAGAAGCCCGTATGAAAGGGCAAATATTGTATAATTTGCACGATTTTATACATTTTTCCGAAGAATATTTCTTGAAAAAACCCGGGTTTTTATTAAACATTTTGCCAAAGCTCTTAAAAAACCTTTTTTCAATAATTCAAATTTCGTTGAAATTACCACATTTGTTAAAAACAGAAAGCTTTGATAATAATTATGCAGGATTTATGTATATAGGAATGATGTTTATGTTAAAAATATTATTGGCAGCGGCATTATCTCTCCTCCCTTAGTTTCATATCTCTATTATTCAGATAATCCTTCCTGCCACCCGAGAATATCAACTGCATAAGCAAAGAATTCCTTTAATGTATTATTGCGCTGTTCTTCGGATTCCTGAAAGTACGCCGAATATAATAACGCCAATGCATGTATCAGATTCGGAAATTTATTCGCAAGAATTGTATTATCTAAAGCCTTATCCAGCAAGCGCTGCCTTGTCTTTATTTTTCTATAATTTTTTTCTTTTCGCTCAAATTTCGGCTTTGAAGCTTTACGAATAACCATTTTCTGTAACTTCTCAATCATATTCTGATATTCGTTATTGAGAAGTATCGAAAGATGATGAAAATAAAGTTCACTAATTTGATTTATATCCTCAGTAGTGGCAATTTTAACCTCTTTTTCGTCTTCATTATTTTCTTCTTGTCCACTGTCTCCTAAAGTTTTCTTGCTGCCATTTTCCTTGCTTTCATAATATCCCCGCAGAAGGGCGGGAAACGTATTAAGATTCATGATATATATTTTGATTTGCAAAAGCATGCCGAGAACATCATCATCCAAAACATATAGACCGTTCATTGCAAGATTTTCAAGCTCAACAAGAGCTTGTCTGATTTTCTGCTCAGTTGCTATTCCTTTGCTTGAATAACATTCTTCATTGTCCTTCAAAGATAAACCGCTTATCTCAAAATTTCTTTTTACATCATCAGTGTTTTCCGGAAATACCTCCGTCTTGCTCTGGACTTCAACGAATGACCTTATGGCATCATATTGCTCAAGGCGCAAATCTAATACACGCGCCTTAACCTTTTGTACTTCTCTTTTCTTGTCAACAATTAATGTTGAGAATATTGCAACAAGAACCGACGCAAACAAGACACCCAGGAGCTCTATAAGATTTCCTGTCATAAAGTCAGGTAATTTATTTATGAGTGCTGCAAATTCCGTAACCGCATGCGAAACCCAACCGGATATGCATTCAAATAAATACTTCATTGCCGCACCTCCTCTTCATAGAGGAATGGCGTCACCACATACTCATTTGCTTTGAGATGCTTATATAATATATCAAATGAAGTACCGGTTTTCTCCGCAGTCATATCTATTAACATTCGGAATAGTCCTATCTCATTCATTGCATATAATGTTTTGCAAAATTTTTCATAAAAAAACTTAATTTTTTTATATTCATTTTTAAAGGGAGGCTTGGCACAGGATTTTAAATTATACAGCTCGACAATTAAGGCACGCTCAAAATCAGCTTGCATTTTTACCATATCAAAATCTATTACAATTCCGACTTTGGGAAGAAACTCTTTTAGAATACCATCTATAGTTGACTCATCCAAAAGCGCTCCATCAGGCATTGGCGTAGTCATTAAATATTTATAATACCCATCAAGCTTTGACATATACAGATAAACATATATGAATTGCTTATACGATTTAGGACCTACCAAATGAAGCTTATTGATATAAAAACTGTCTAGAGACTTAATAATAGCCTGAAGCTTTTCCCTGTCTTCAAGAAAAGGAGGATACTCTACTGCGGGTCTGTCCTTGAGTGTCACAATTCCATACTTATCTATTTCACTGCGGATGTGCATTTCAGTATCCAGCACAACGGTTCTTTCATTGATTCTTGCCATTGAATTCAATATTTCAAAATAAGCGGTTATTCTGTCATTAAGAATTTTGCCTTCACGCTCATTCAATGCTTCCTGCTTTGATAGCCAATGAATTGTAATAAACCCTACAACTCCTGCAACGATAGTTGTAGAAAGAAAACCGAAGATGCCCTGCCATATATTTTCTGACAATCCAAGAAAAACTGTTTCATCAATCATCCGTGACCTCCTCTTTATTTAGCTGATTTCTTCAAACGATTCATAAACCTCTCATTGTACATCTATAAAATTTTGTTAATTTTATTATTTCATCACTTCCTTATATAATAATCGACTATCCCCAACTTCTTGAAACCCATGGCTTTCATAGAAAATATATTCCTTCTTATCTTTTGCTTCTTCAGGATAAGATGACCCCGAATTTCTTCTACCCATGATATAATTAATTTCATCATCACTGAATTGATATATATATCCAAATTTTAATATCTTCTTATCAATATCTTGTTTTTCTTT
>DCDU01000123.1:0-138 GCA_002316585.1 Firmicutes bacterium UBA1047
ACGCAATAGCGGGAAGTTGGTAATGTCCTGGTATGTCTCATACTCCATAGGGCTTCTCTGCCGAGAACGGTAACGGTTGTCGATTTCCTCAAAAGGCACTTTTACATCATAAACTGAGAGAATCTCTCCGGAAAACAC
>DCDU01000123.1:317-640 GCA_002316585.1 Firmicutes bacterium UBA1047
TAATCTGTTAAGCCCAGCTTGTCATTAATAAATGGGTCTCGCAGGACGTTGAATTTACCGATTATATCCGAAGGGTTAGGAATACAAAAAAACTCTAAAAACACTTTATTCATAAACAAGCAAACGCCATCTGGAGAAAATACCTCCATGGGAATGGGGAAAAGATCAAGCACAGAGAAAAGGGATTCCCGCTGTTCTAAGAGTGTATAGAAGGAAGGGGATTCTTTCTTTCTACGTCTATCTTGTGGTTTAGGAGAAGTTGCAGGTATCAGCCACATAGGACCTTTTTTAACGGCACCCTCAATACGCCCTGCAACCAAATG
>DCDU01000123.1:793-1415 GCA_002316585.1 Firmicutes bacterium UBA1047
ATGTAATCGAGCGTGGGGACACTCCCCATTTCTCGGCTGCCTCGTTGACTGTAATATAGTCCATCATTTATCCCCCTTCCGTAATATTTTGTAATTAAATCATACTTCTTTTTACGGAAGAATGCAAGATGATATAAGATCATGTAAAGAATGTTTGGAGATATTGTAGGATAGTTATAAATCGGTAGCGTTGCGTTTACTACAGGTAAATAGTCAAAAACTCATCGGCGAAGTCCTGTTCTACTCCAAGCTGTTCCTTAACTTTATATGCTCCTTCTCCAGCCACTTCAATTCCTCATCCATTGCTAGAAATTCCTCCAGAGCAATTTTCAGAGGAGAATAAAAAAGAACATATGATTCATTCCTTTCCCGATATAAGCCATTTTATGTCATGCATCTCGACATATATTAAATCGGCAAACGGAGAGTGCTTTAATCCTTATCAGGCATTAACATCAAACAGCATGTTTGTTATGAATTTGGAACGAACAGACATCCGATTTCTTTTGCACGCAAACTTCCCATACATCAGTGTAGGGATTAATTTCAAAGACAAAATGATTGAAGAGTATATTTCCTGCCACTTAAATCCGGAATGCGCTAATATTTCCGATGTTTTCTT
>DCDU01000123.1:1577-7441 GCA_002316585.1 Firmicutes bacterium UBA1047
GAAACCAGAGAACTTGTAACAAGACCCTTGGAAAAATTAGCAAATTCTATTTTAAACTGCAATATGAATTCCCCTGTCGCGGAGATATTTTTCAAAGCGAAGGCAAAGGAATGGTTAAGTATCACCTTGGACGCATATTTTAACAAGGCAAGAACAAAGCCAATATCCAAATACGATGAAAAAACAATCGAAAATGTGGCAAACTATATTAACGACCATTATGCTTTGGAACTTCCTCAGGAGCTTTTGGAGAAAATCGCCATGATGAGCGGAACGAAATTGAAAAATCTGTTTAAACAGAAATATCAAATAAGTATAACGGAATACACGCAAAGAAAAAGAATGAACATTGCAGAAACCTTGCTGTCAACAACAGAGCTGGAAATAAAGGATATTGCAAAATCTGTCGGATACAGCTCACACAGCAGATTTACAACACTTTTCAAAAAATACAAGGGGATATATCCTCGTGAAGTTAAAAAGTTAGGTTCTTTAATTAGCTCCCCCGTGAATCTCTGTCAATATAACTCAGCAAAGCCTTCATCCTTGTGAAATATCTACCCACACCTCATATGCAAGACATAACGGAACCCTTATCATATAAAATTAATAAGAAATAGGTCGGATAAAATTCCCGACCTATTTCTTATCAGGCACGTATTCTGCTATATCCTCAATGCGACAATCCAATATCCTGCAAAAGTCTTCAATCGTTCTCATGCTTAGGTATTTATTGTTTTTCATGCGGGTCAATGTATTCGGACTTATATTGTATTTTTCTCTCAAAGCATATGTTGTAACGTTTTTACGCTTGAGAGTTGCCCAAAAAGGTTCATAACTTATCATAAAATCACCCTTGTTTTATGATATGATATGATTTATAATTTATACATGTATTATATATTGTACATACAATATATTTTATTCAAGTGTAATATGTAATACATATCTCTTAAGAAAAAGGTGCCTTACGCAGTGATGAAGGTGGACTGTGACATATCTTTTTCTGCGTAGAATAAAATGACAAACTTAATATCCACGAAAAAGACGAATGGTGGTATTACCGCAGCATTGGCGGATCTTGACGGAGGATATATTGAATATGAATAAAGACATTATAAAAGAAAACAGAAACTTTATAGATACGCAAATAAAAAACAAGATAAAAAATTACAACCGGCAAAGGATTGGTGCGGCTATTGTTACCATTACAATTATGGCTTTTTTGCTTTTATCGCCGGTGGCAGAAAGCAAAGCCTCATCCATTCGCCTTGTAATACTTTGTTCTTTTATCCTATATTTTTTGGCCGTGATCGTTGTTCTGTCTTCTCTGCAAGCATTTCTCCTTTTTTTGGCAGCAACTGTTACTATGACTTGTCTGTTAGCTTTAAACCAAATACATCTTGAATTGTTCTTAACAGTGACCATGATACATGCAGGTGCGTTTTTGATTTCGCAGAAGATTGCCGATGTTTTTATTGAAGCAGCCATAAATGAAATTGAGATATTGCAACGTCTGAAAATGGAAGCTAATATGGACAGCTTAACACAGCTTCTCAACCGAAGCGGTATGGAGCAGGCTTTAGCAACAGCTTGGGCGTTCTGTAAACGGGATAAAAAGCATGCCGGATTTCTAATGGTAGATATTGATTATTTCAAAAGCTACAATGATACATTAGGTCACTTAGAGGGTGACAAAATTTTGCAGCAAGTCGCTGATTGTATAAAAGTTTGCTGCAAGCGTAAAACCGACATTATAAGCAGGATTGGCGGAGAGGAATTTTTAATTTTCCTGTCAGATGTTGACGATGAACAAATATTATATATGGCGCATACTCTTTCCGCAGCCGTTACAGATTTAAAAATTAAAACTGCATCAGAAAGCAATCCATGTGACTTCTTATCCGTAAGTATAGGTATAGCAACCGGTATTCCACAAGCGCATGATTTAACATCAGACTTTTACAAACAAGCGGACAAGGCTTTATATCATGCCAAAAGAAGCGGGCGAAACTGCATCTCTTTTAACGGCAATATCATAGAACCCCAATAGGCTAAAAGGGAAAATGTGTTATACCGGACTGACTGTCCGGATGAACGAATTCCTCGCTTTACATATTTGATATTATGTAAAGCAAGGAATAATTTTAATATTCCGTATACCAGTGTCTTTCAAGATATATTTCTTCGAGAATGGTTTTTATATTATTATTTGAAACTTGCCTGATTGTTTCATTGTAAACAACTTTTCCTTCCTCGTAAGGAATTCCGTTAATCAGTTTTAACAAAAATTCGTTAAATACATTTAATTCATCTGCCTTCGGAGGATTTACACCTAATCCTGTAATTGCATCTTTAACCTTATTTGATGACAATCTTGACCTATAGAAGCTTTTTGATTTTATATTTTCTGCAGCCTCCATATAATCTCCGAAGTATATATTTAAGAAAACCAAACCGTCCGATACTCTGTCATATTTTCTTAGAGCCTCTCTTGCCTCCTCATAATCTTCAACTGCAATGTAATAATTGTATAAGAAATAATAATTATCGAAGTCAGGGTCCTTCATAGCCTCTTTAAGAGCTGAATAAACCTTCGCACTGTTTTCTTTAATCTCACTTATACGCATACTGTCAACAGTATTGGTTAACAGCTTTCTGTTTCCTGAAATTTCAGTGTATCTCCGTCCTAACTCAAATGCTCTGTCAAGGTTTTGCTCCCCTTCTTTCCAGCCGATTCCGTATATTCTTGTAAGATATCTCAATGCATCTGTATCATAGGGATTTTCCTTAAGGACATTTTCGTAGTATTCAATTGCCGCAGGATAGTTCTTGTAATAAATAAGCTTTTCTCCCTCCGTAAGCTCCCCTTCAACTGTAATGCTTGGAATCTGGTCATAGTAGGACCTTAATGGAAGACTGCTTGTTATGAGATTATTATTCTCATCAAATGCATTTACTACAATCGGATACTCGACTCCCGGCAGGAATATTCCGAGAACCGCTTGAGCGCCAGGATATCCGCTTTCTTCATCTCTGACCGTAATATCCGGGTTGTTTCTAAACATATTTATGTCAAATTCAGCCTTTGCTTCAGTAAATCTGTGCTCCCCGTTTTTATCCTCCGCATATATTCGTAAGCTGACTGCTCTCTCTCCGAAAGGCTCATAAAAAATCACCGGCTCAACCGTATAATAAGCGGCTCCCTCGACCATTTCCCATGATACGGTAAATTCTTCTCCCGATATTTTATCTCCGGGTTTGGGAGAATATATACTTAGAGTATTTCTGAATTCAAAGTGAATTTCTTCATCTCCTCCGCTTAATTCAACATATTGATGAGTTGAGCGCTGAAGTTCCTTGTTTGCCAAAACGGAGCCGTCTACTCCGATTCCCACACTGTATAATCCGTCTCTTAGACCAAGTGTCCGGAATTCTCCGTTTACATCGGTTATAGCAAAATAGCTTTCTCCGCTGGTGCTGTAGCTGAAGGCTCCTGTTGCCTCCTGCACATATATTTCCACAAAGGGCATCGGCTTTCCTTCATAGGTAACTGTTCCCGTTATAACATTATCCCCTTTAAAATCTTCCATAGTTCTTTCAAACCAATATCTTCTGTCATATCCCTCCGAGCCGAAATTTCTGTTAAATTCGCCCCAATTATTTTTATACAATTCTTTATACATCATTTCTGCTTCTTCGAATTTTCCGTCAAATAAAGCTACTTCCGCCTTTAATATGTCTGTTTTGATGTCCTTTAGCTCTGTTTTTTCATATTTTTCAATAATGCTCCCTGCAAATTCCCTGTCTCCGTTAATATGATGAAGAAATCCATCATATACATCAGCCATATATATTATCTTTTCATCCTCACACTTTTGCCCGAATGCAATCCATTCCCGGAGCATTTCTGCATCTCCCGATGCAATTGCAACATCAAGAAGCATTTTATAGGATTTTAAATAATAATCTTTTTCGCCGGTTGTAACAGGAGCTTCTGCCATTATTTCTTTTAGTATCCGCTTTGTTTTTGCTATATCCTCGGGGCTTGTATTTTCTCCTCCTCCCCAGCCTGTTAAAAATATGGAATATTTGTTAAAGCTTTTTATGAGACTGTCCGCATAAAGAAATTTGCCCTTAACCTTTGGTGTAGTAGGATAATAAGCATACTTTTCATAAAAAAGCGAAGCCTTTTCCGAGCCTTTAGCCTCAAGCGCACCGGCTATAAGCAGTGTTGCCGTAGGAATTCCCTTTATTAATGTAAATATGAGTATAAATGCCGCAAAAATCAGTGTCTTTATCTTAATTTTAATTTTCATTTTTACCCACCTCACCCCTGATTATTACATAAGAGCCTCCCATATCAATGACTTTTTCATTTTGTGATTTAAACACATCTTTAGGAATTAATATGAGGGCAAACAGAACCACGACACCTATTATTGCAGGCGCAAGAGGTATTTCTATCTCCCTGTTTAAAAAGTCTTTAAGCTTTTCGGTTAAAGTTTTTTTTCTATGCATAATAATATTATTAACAGCTTTCTGAGACAGAGTCAGGTCAAATGATTCTTCTTCCATAATATTTTTTATTTCTATTCCAAGCTTATCTTTATTTTCCATTTTACCGGCCTCCTTTCAAAAGACTTTCCTTTAATATATTTCTCCCTCGAAATAGCTTGCTTTTAATTGTTCCTTCCTTTTCTTTTAATAAATTTGAAATTTCCTTTATTGAAAGCTCTTCGAAGTAAAAGAGTACAAGAATTTCTCTGTACAGTGAGTTCATTGCAAAAATTTCTTTTCTTAACAGCTCTCTGTCAATTTTCATTTCAATCTGAGACTCCACGTCATCATTTCCAATCCATTCATCCCTTAACTCAAGCATATCCTGCTTCATTCTTATTCTGTCTCTTGACAGATTTAGGGCTATTGCATAAATCCATGTATAGAGTCCTGATTTTTCCTTAAAGGTGTCGATTTTATTAAATACCCTTATAAATGTTTCCTGAACAACATCTTCTGCTTCCTCTCTGTCCCTCAGAATCAGGCAGCAGGTTTTAAGCAGCTTATCGCCGTATTCTTCAACCAATTGTATGTATGCCTCTTCTCTGCCTTGTTTTAAGTTCTTAA
This sequence comes from Firmicutes bacterium UBA1047, assembly GCA_002316585.1. Lineage (GTDB taxonomy): Bacteria > Bacillota > Clostridia > Tissierellales > Sedimentibacteraceae > Sedimentibacter. Next base: position 6,705 of record DCDU01000123.1, read on the forward strand.
TCAACAATCTTTCTGCCACCATCACATCCTCCCTAATAATTTAGACGATAAAATACATTAAAGGTTGCATCAAATCGCAAGAAGGTCATCCCAACTCACAGCGTTACATTATCAGATATTTTGTAAACAATATCAATTATTATAATACAATTTAAAGAATACCGATAGTTTGATGCATTTAAGAAGCCGAGTCATATCCTATCAGTAATAAGATAATATTTCAAAACATATATTTATAGTGAAAATAAAAAAGGGGTGTTATAATTGAAAAAAATCAATATTAATTTGCAACCTGTTGTTAATAATATAAACTTGCCTACTATTATAAAAACAGCTATACTTCCGGGCGACTCAATGGAAAGTCTGTTTATTGCGACACAAGTAGGGGAAATTTTTTATATCAGAAGCGGAGTTATAAGACTTTTCCTGGATATTCGCAGCCAAATTATTGAATTAGGCTCCAATGGCGGATATGATGAACGCGGTTTGTTAGGTTTGGCGTTTCATCCTAATTTTTATTATAATGGTCTCTTTTATCTTCATTATTCGGTCGCCGGAGCACAAGGTCCGGGTGCTCTTTCAGAATCCTTCATACCCAACCCATGCAACCGGGACAGCCTGAATCTTAGATGGAGCAACAGGGAAAACCAATATGATCATATTGATACAGTGGAAGAATGGATTTTACAGACCAATGGTCAGCCAAGAAAACTTAGGACTCTGCTTAATCTCAGAAG
>DCDU01000123.1:7671-7958 GCA_002316585.1 Firmicutes bacterium UBA1047
CCGGAGACGGCGGTTCAGGATATGATCCGTTTAATTTAAGTCAGGATATTATGGAGATTGCCGGTAAAATTATTGAAATTGATGTAAATATTAATACATTTACAAATAACCCTCCTCCGGTCACACGTTTTGATGAATTACCCCCTGCAATTCAGGAAATCCTTACTGTTATTGCAAAAGGTGTCCGCAATATCCCCGGCATATCATTTCAAAGATATTATGACCAATATATCAAGTATGTGGGAAATGTCGGTCAGGATTTGGTAGAATCTATTTTTTCATTTATT
>DCDU01000235.1:0-5677 GCA_002316585.1 Firmicutes bacterium UBA1047
GGATATATGATTGCAAAAAGAGGGGTTGAAATTAATGCACTTTACTTTCACACATATCCTTTCACATCGGAAAGAGCAAATGAAAAGGTGAAGAAGTTAAAGGAAAAGCTTGAAGAATACTGCGGAAAAATAACATTGTACAGTATTAATATTCTTGAAATACATAAAGCAATCAAGGAATTTTGCAGGGAAGAAGAAACAACCATATTGGCAAGGCGTTTTATGATGAGAATTGCCGAAAAAATTGCATATGAAAACAATATGTATATGCTTATTACGGGAGAGAGTTTAGGTCAGGTTGCAAGCCAGACAATGAAATCTATGGCAGTTATTGAAGATGCAATCAAGATGCCAATCTTAAAACCGTTAGTAGGATTGGACAAAACTGAAATTATTGAAATTGCAAGAGAAATAGGCACCTATGATACATCCATTTTGCCCTATGATGACTGCTGCTCGGTGTTTGCGCCTAAGCATCCTTTAATTAGACCGAAGCTTGAATCCATCATAAGATCCGAAAGTAACTTAAATATTGAGGAATTAGTCGAGAAGGTTTATTCTACAATGGAAATTTTGTAATATTTAATCGATTGTAAAATATAAAAATCAGAAATAGATTATTAATAATTTATAATGGTATCACATTTTTTTTCATCTGACATATATTGAATTATAAATTAAGAGAGGTGAATTTTATGTCAGACGAAGTAAGAGCCACTAATTATGGATGCTGTGATGACGGGTCGAATAGCTGGCTTGAATGGCTAATTATATTGGGGATTATATTTTTCCTGTTAGGGGGAAATAGTTTCTTCGGAAGGGGATGCAGATAGTACTTACCAAGCAGACACTGAGGTGTCTGCTTTTTAATGCCCTAACCCCGTTTTTCTGAGCTTTTTTTCAGGAGGTATGTGGCACACCTTACTATGGGGTTAATCTATGCGGGTAAAGGAATGTCCCAAATCCAAAGTTAGAAAGTTAGCACTTGATTTTATTTAACTTCAACGGTATACTAATCCTTATAATGATTAGGAGGACGAGGACGATGCATAAAGTAGCGCTATTTTGTGAAATTCCCAAGGATGTTATGAATTTGCTTCCTGAGGATAAATATACCATAATAAATGAAGAAACAACAGAAGCAGACGGAATTGTAATGAGAAGCTTGGATATACACGATATGGAGTTTTCAAAACGGCTTAAGGCAATAGCAAGATCGGGAGCGGGAGTTAACAACATACCTGTCGAAAGATGCTCAGAAAAAGGGATTGTAGTATTCAATGCTCCCGGTGCCAATGCCAATGCAGTATGCGAATTGACATTTCTTGGGCTTTTAATGAGCTCAAGAAGGGTAATAGACAGTATAGACTGGACAAAAAATTTAGACAAAGATGTTGCGGAAACCGTAGAAAAGGGAAAATCACAATTTGTGGGACCGGAGCTTAAAGGTAAGACTTTAGGCGTTATAGGACTTGGCAATGTCGGACATCTTGTAGCAAATTTAGGAATAAAATTAGGCATGGAAGTTATAGGATATGACCCGTATATTTCGGTAAAAAATGCATTGGGTTTGTCCTGGGATGTTCAATATACAAGCGATATCAATGAGCTTTACAAAAGAAGCGATTATGTTACTATTCATGTTCCTTACAATAACGAAACAAAGAATTATATAAATAAGGACAATATTAAATTGATGAAAGACGGTGTAAAAATTTTAAACTTTGCACGTCATGGAGTAATCAACGAAGATGATTTAATTGAGGCTTTGGAAAATGGCAAGGTAAGCTATCACGTTTCAGACCTTCCCAACGAAAAACTTTTAAATACCAAGAATGTAGTATGTATTCCTCATTTGGGAGGCTCTACAATCGAAGCTGAGGAAAACTGTGCGGAAATGGCTGTTACAGAGCTTACCGAATATTTAGAAAAGGGTAATATTTCAAATTCCGTTAATTTTCCCGACTGCTCCATGGACAGATATCCGGGAACAGACAGAATTGTAGTATTGAATAAAAATATTCCCAATATGATAGGTAAAATGACTACTGCACTTGCAACTCACAATGTTAACATAATCGGTATGGTTAATAAATCAAAGGGAGATTATGCATGCAACATAATAGATGTAATCGGCGAGTTCAATGAGGATAAGCTAAAAGAATTAGAAGATCATTATGGAATATTGAGAATTATGTTTATTAAGAGCAAGGTGTCAAAGCAATGAAAAAAGTAAATATATACTCGGACGGTGCTTGCAGCATGAATCCGGGACCCGGAGGGTACGGAGTAATATTGGAATACAAGGGGCATGAAATCGAATTGTCAGGCGGAGAGGAAAATACAACCAATAACCGAATGGAGCTTATGGGAGTTATTGCAGGGCTTGAAGCATTAAAGGAGCCCTGTGAAGTTACGATTGTCACTGATTCTAAATATGTTACGGACTCCTTCAATAAGGGCTGGATTGATTCCTGGCAGAAAAAGAACTGGAAAAAATCCGACGGCAAACCGGTTCTAAACAAGGAGCTGTGGCAAAGGCTTTTAAAGGCTGCAGAAGCGCATAAGGTGAAGTTTGTTCATGTCCTGGGACATAACGGACATATTTACAACGAGAGATGTGACAAATTAGCTGTTGCGGAAAGAAAAAAGTATGAAGTAAAGTAATGATAAATTAAGGAAACATTCACTGCCTCATGAATATTATAAACTAACAAATTATAATATGAGGTGATTATAGTGATTTATAGACAAAATCAGCAATTATGCCCCAATATATATACAATGCCATATGAAGTGCGACCGGGAGATACACTAAATTCTATTGCAATAAGATTTGGAACAAATTTAGTGGGGCTGATTGAATTAAATCCTACATTGAGATTAAGGTCATTAACAGTAGGCATGACTATCTGTGTGCCGAGAGTTCCTGAAAGACCAACCTGTATTAACGGTGCTTATTATACCATAAGGGAAGGAGAAAGTTTTTATAACATTGCACAAAGATACAGTATTCCTTTAAATTTGCTGCTTGAAGCAAATCCCGCGGCAAATCCCTATGATTTGAAGGTAGGTCAGGAAATATGTATACCAAATGTTCCCGCAGGCTGCCCTTTTGGTACAGTAGTGACTATACGGGAAGGAACCAGGTTAAGTGACATATTGATATCTTACAATTTAAGCTTAGATGAATTAAGAGAAGCAAATCAAGAATTCAATCCCAATATTATTGTACCCGGAGCTGAATTATGCATACCTCCCGAGGCAGTCACCCGATGTGTCGAAGGAACAACTACCGAATATGTGATTCAGGCAGGAGACAGTCTTTCGACCGTAGCAATAGCAAATAATATTACGCCATCTGAATTACTTATTGCAAATCCGCATTTAAGACCCGCTAACTTTTTAATTATAGGAACCACAGTGTGCATTCCTACCGCATGATAATAAATCGACGAAATAAAAAGCATTCATTTTAAATAATTGAGTGCTTTTTTCACTTTAGTAAAAATTCGGCATATTCTATATAGGGAGGTAATTCAGATGCCTGTTAAAGTTATATTAATGGTATTGGAAAATAGATTGTATTATGATAAAGTACCAATACTTGATTATAAAATACAATATCCACATTTTTTTCCCATAAATACCAAAGAAACTTAACCAAGATAAACAACTATTACAGCAGTGAAGCAATAAAGATTCAAAGGGAATGCACATATAATTATTTTGAGACAGGTGTTGAAAACTATAAATATTCAATACAAAGCAAAAATCCCTATAGGATGTCTAAAGTATTTTACATTCCTACGATAGCCTACAATAAGAATTGCGCAATAAGCCTTTACTATGACAATTATATAAGCTTGGGAGGCTCCCATGGCATAACCATAAGAAACTCTGACACCTGGGACATACAAAACGGAGAGTTTATACAATTATGTCAGTTGTTTGAATATGGTGTGGATGAAATTAGTTTAATAAGAAAATCTATAGAAAATAAGATAAGAGAAGATATAAATGCCATGGGGCCTGTATATTATGAAGATTACAGGAATAATATTACAGAAAACTTCAGAGTAAATAACTTTTTTTTATTGCCCGAAGGAATTGTAATATATTTTCAGCAATATGTCATTGCCCCTTTTCCGGCAGGTATTCCTGAATTTCTCATACCGTATGATGAAGGTGTAACAGCAGAACCTGAATGCTTATAACATGCAATTGTTTCACCTCCGGAGCATTGCTGCGGGATTAAAACATTTTTTAAAATATTCACTTCTTTAGCTGTGTTTCATAAACTATATGGAGGTGATTGCAGTGTATGATGAAAAACTTATTGCGACAGGTATAAGCCGGGGAAAGTTATTGATGTTTATTATGGATATCTGCAAAGAAAATTACTTATTAAAAAAGGTTGTAAATTTAGGATTAAGTGACAGCATTGCCATTCATAGCATAACTTATTTTGAAAATTTGGTTTATATGGCTGATTCATTCAACAACAAAATTTATAAATATGACAGCAATACAAACGAATTATTTGAAACAAACGTAGGAAGGGACCCGCGCCATATGTGTCTGGACAATGAGAATATGTATGTTGCAAATTTTGAATCGGATAATATTTCAATTATAGATTTAAATTTATTTACGCTGACCGGTTCCATACCTGCAGGCATAAAAGCCCATGATGTAATATATTCGGAAAAAAACAATTCACTATACACATCCTGCTATGAAGAAAACGAGGTTGTGGAGTATGCACTTGACAAAGGGTCAAGAAGAAGCTTCAAAACCGAAGGAAAGCCCATGCACTTATTCCTGCTGAATGACACAATTATAGCTATGACTTATTATGTCAACGGAAATGTTCATACTAAAATAAATTTTATAAATTTAAAAAACGGAAATATTGAAGATATAATAATTATTGAAGGACTTGCCTCTGATTTTTTGTTGGATTACGAAAATAATATGCTGTACATCTTAAATATAGTTGATAAAAGCCTTTATATTGCAAGCACGGAATTTAGGAAAATTGTTAAAGAAGTATATTTGGGTGGATATCCGGAATCAATTTCTTGCGGCAGCAACAGTATATATGTGACAAATTCAAAGAAACAGCAAATTAACGTAATAGAAAAAAAAGGATACAAATTTGCAAGGTCAATTGATTTGCAGTTTGTTCCTGATTTAATAAAGGTTACTCATTAATATCCGATGTTAATGCATTCATAATTTGTCCGAAGATACTTTCGGGGCTTATTTCCCATTTTTTTATTATGTTTTTTGCTATGTCTTCGGAAGGCACATTTATGCTTAGATTAAAAATTGCGGTGCTGTTTTCCATAACTTGAAGAGATACAATATATTCATCGTCTTTTCTTTTGTAATAATAACCGAATAATTCCCTCTGCTTTTTTATATGTTTTTTTATATGCAAAAAATTTTTTTCAACTTCCTTTACAAAATATTCGGGAAGTTTATCCCCGAACATTTTCAGCGCAGCCTTGCCTGCTTCTGCAACTGAGTAATATTCATTTCCGTTATTTGACTTAAGCACTGTAAATTTTGCATCGCAAAGATCACTTAACAACAGCTGCAAAGTAAAATAATCCATCATGTCATATTCTAATATATAATTGGTAATTTCAACATTTGTCAACGGCAAATC
>DCDU01000235.1:5810-10835 GCA_002316585.1 Firmicutes bacterium UBA1047
TCAACATTTGTCAACGGCAAATCTATAAAATTCAAAATATACAAAAGTTTAAGCTTATCCTGCGCATTTTTATTATCGTTTTTCAATTTTGCCCTCCAAATTATTTCTAATACGTTTATATAAATATATAATTCTTAATCGTGAAAGTTACAACCATTATATCAAATATGCCGCTAATAATAAATAAGAATTTGAAAATTCTTCATATGGACATTTATATTAGAATAATATAAAATAGTATGCAGAAAGAGGAGAGTAAAATGAAAAAAATAATTATTTTAATTGCACTATTATTGCTGACAGGCTGCTCCGGGAAACCTGCAGATATTGCCGACACTCCTGTTGAGAAAGTAGAAATACCTGCAGCTTCCGGGGGAGAGGAAGAGACAGAAAACATCAAGGAACCCGAAAAAGAAAACGAAGAATTTACGGACGAGGAGGTTATTGCTGCTATCGATATGTCATTGAATCCCAATGAGCTTGGAGAAATTATGATATTGATGTATCATGGAATCGGTGAAGAAGAATCTGCATGGCAGAGAACTCCCGATAATTTTCGCAAGGATTTGGAATACATGTACCAAAACGGATATCGCATGATAAGCTTAAATGATTATGCCAAGGGAGAAATTAAAACGAAAGCAGGCTTTACTCCGATAATTCTTACCTTTGACGACGGAAGGCAAAATAATTTCAATTATATTGAGGTAAACGGCGAAGTTATTATAGACCCGGACTGTGCTGTGGGAATATTGGAAGAGTTTAAAAATAAATATCCTGATTTTGACGTAACTGCAAGCTTTTTTTTAGGAACCAACATATTCGGTCAGGAAGAATATGCTGATAAGAAGCTTAACTGGCTCGTTGAAAATGGGTATGATATAGGAAATCACACATTTAGCCACAATGAAATGGCAACATTGGATTCTGAGCAAATAAGAATGGAAATAGGCTCGGTAAATAATATAATAAAGCAGCATGTGCCTGATTATATTGTTGAAACTCTTGCTCTTCCTCACGGAAGTAATCCGAAGGACGAATTTATTGAATCAATGATTAAAGGTGAATACGAAGGCAACAAATATGAAACGATTGCGGTTTTAGACGTAGGCTGGAGACCGGCTTATTCACCCTTTGATACACTGACAAATTTCAGAAGCCTTTACCGTGTGACAGCAAGCGAAATCGATGTGGATAATTGCGGCATCTATGATTACTTTAATTCATATGAGAAAAACCTTAGAGAAAGGTTTATCAGTGACGGTAATCCTGATGTTGTAACTATTCCGCAAAGACACAACGAATATCTCAATATGGATATGGTTGAGGGCAAATTGGTTAATATTTATTAAAATTTGGGGACATTCCTCTTTCTTGTAAATGCGCACCCTATAGTAGAGGTGTGTCCCCTTACCTTGATGGGGCTTTGGCTCCTTTTTTGGTTGCAGTGAACTTGTCCGGATAAATCTGAACATCGAGGCTTCTGATGAGGGGGCATAATAATTTGATATATTTGAGAAAACTGAGAATTATGATATAATATATATTGGAGGTGTGATTGCATGAATGAAGAATTTAAGGAAATAATTTCAAGAAGCAGCAACATAGTATTTTTCGGAGGAGCCGGCGTTTCAACCGAAAGCGGCATACCTGACTTTAGAAGCGTTGACGGATTGTACAGCACAAAATATAAATATCCGCCCGAGATGATGGTTTCTCACAGCTTCTTTAGAAGCAGCACTGAAGACTTCTATGACTTTTACATAAATAAAATGATTTTCTTGGATGCAAAGCCAAACAGTGCCCATATTAAATTAGCACAGCTTGAAAGAGAAGGAAAATTAAAAGCAGTTATTACACAGAATATTGACGGACTGCACCAAAAAGCGGGAAGCAAAAACGTATTGGAGCTTCACGGCTCCGTACACAGGAATTATTGTATGAAATGCGGTAAATTTTACGATGTTAATTTTATCGTTAACTCAAAGGGAATTCCCAAATGCTCCTGCGGCGGAATCGTAAAGCCTGATGTTGTATTGTACGAGGAAAGTCTTGACAGCAATGTTATGGAAAAATCCGTTGAATTCATAGAAAAAGCAGATGTATTAATAGTGGGCGGAACATCCCTTGTGGTATATCCTGCTGCCGGTCTTATTAATTATTTTAACGGAAGCAAGCTTATATTAATTAACAAAACATCAACTCAAATGGACAGAAAAGCAGACTTGGTTATCTATGACAGCATCGGCAAAGTATTTGAAGCTTTATAGATTTTGTCAGCATTAAAGAATAAATGTTTAATAATAAGCACAAAATGGTATATATTACAATATATAAACGATGAAATAAGGAGGAAATTATGTATAAGGAAGAATTATCAATTATAGCACAAGCTGTTTTAAACGAAATGGAAGGCTATGAATTTTATAAGATGGCAGGGAAGCAGGCTGATACACAGGGAACCAAAGATGCATTTATGGCTCTCGCAAACGAGGAATTAAAACATTCGGAATATTTAAAGAAATTATGGACTGCATTAAGCGACGGCGGTGAAGTAAAGATTGAAGAAATATTGTTATCCGGCATAGTGATACCTTCTCCTGAAATTTACAAATGGGATAAGGTTGATAAGCTGTATTCCACAAAGGAAATGTCTATTTTCGGAATAGGAATGCAAATGGAGAAAAGCTCCATAGATTTTTATGAAAATGCCAAGAAAAATGCAAAATCGCAATACAGCAAGGATTTATTTGATTTGCTGATTAAGTGGGAAAAAGTTCATTTAGACCAATTCAGCAATCAATACAATATATTAAAAGAAGAATGGTGGGCTGAACAGGGGTTTGCTCCGTTCTAATTCTTAATATACTTTATTTTGCAACCATGCTGATTTAGCCATGTTGTATAATTACAATTAGAAAATGAACCACAGAAGGTGAATATGAAGAACTTAGAGTTTAAAACCTATGCTGTTACAAATGAAATTGATTTAAATAAAATTGCGGTAGAATGTAATATCAAGAAAAAGTATACATGGGAAGAACCCTTGATTTTACAGGGCGAATTACTTAAAAGAATTATAAACGAAGTTAATGAAGATGAAATAGTGCTTGTATTTTCTTTCGGAAGCATAGTCTTTATAAACTCTGCCAAAGAGCATATCGAAAGATTTATGAGCTATATGAAAAAAATTAAGCCCGATATTGATATTGAAAACTATCGAAGATTTCATGATGATTATGCTCTTCATATCAGTGAAGGAGAGGAAATTGAGTTTACCGATGATTATGTTCAGATTCCCGAAATGGAATTGTTTTATCCTGAGCTGATTTCTGTTGTAATTGCTAAATCTGTTGCTCTTGAGAGAATTGAAGAACAGCTTAGCAAGATTCTTGATGATTTGGAAAGCAAAATTGATAATTTAGAAAAGGGAAAGCTTAATATCGGAAATAAGGAGCTTGCTAAGATTACATCCAGAATTGTAAGGCATGAGTACAATACCATAGCTTATATAATGATTTTGGATAAGCCGGATATAACATGGATAAATATGAATGCAGAATATTTTTATGAGCAGATGTCTGAATTTTTTGAGCTGAATGACAGATATGAAGTAATTAAAAGCAAGACTGAAATACTGAAAAATATAATTGACGGTTTAACAGTAATCAGCCATTCAATCAGGGGTCTTTTTGTAGAGTGGGTAATTGTTATTCTGATAGTTATCGAAGTTGTTTTGATGGCTGTTGATTTATTAAAGTAGGCGGTTAACATGGAAAGAATAATATTTAATACATATAAGGTTTCATCAAAACTTCCTCTTTTACAAATTGCTTCATTCTTTAACTTGAAGTTAGAAGGCTGGAAAGAATATATTAAGCTGAATAAGGATGATATAGAAAAAATCCTGAAGTATTCATCCGAAAAAACGGTATACCTATACAGATACGGCTGCATTACATTTGTTGGATTTAACCAGGACGAAATTTATGTATTTTTAGAATACTTGAGAAATTCATTTTATGAATTGGACAACAAATTAATGTCTCGTTTTAATGAATTCCATGGGATAGACCTTTCAGAAGATGGAGATATCAAGCTATGGCATGAATCAGAGGAGCAATTTAAGTATAGTGGGACAATTATGGATATTGCGGCCAATATTCTTGCAAAATCAACAGAGCTGAATAAAATAGAAGCAGAACTGAAAGTGGTATTGGATGAAGCTGATATGTTTATACGGTATTTAAAAAACGGAAAATTAAGAGCAAACACTAAAAAGGTTGTTTCAATAATCGGAGAATGTGTCAGATTTAAGTATAATACACTTGAAAGTGTAAGGCTCCTTGACAGACCTCCGGAATTCAACACAATCAAAACAAAAAAAATATTTGATATATTCAGTAATTATTATGAATTAAATGAAAGATATGATGTATTGTTAAACAGAATTAATGTTTTAGATTCAATTACGGAAGAATATTTCAGCTTCAGAAGCAACCAGTCAGAGCGAAGATTAATTCTTTTTGAAGTTTTTCTTCTTCTGCTCTTCCCCTTAATGCGCCTTCTCCCATAAATAAATATTCTATTATTGAAATAATTGGAAAATTATAGTATAATTTTATAACCTTAAGCTATTGGAGGTATTATGCTTTCAAAAATTAAAACATGTGTCCTTTATGGATTGGAAGGTTATGAAGTAGATGTGGAAACGGATTTATCGGGAGGTCTTCCTAATTTTAATATTGTCGGCTTGCCGGATATTTCAATAAAAGAATCAAAGGAAAGAGTGCGGTCTGCCGTAAAAAACTGCGGATTCGGCTTTCCCGTAAGCCGGATTACGGTTAATTTGGCACCGGCAAATTTAAAAAAGGAAGGAAGTCAGATAGACCTTCCCATAGCGGTAGGAATACTTTCCGCTACCAAAGCAATTCAAAGAAAAGTAGATGAAAAAACATTCATTATCGGCGAATTATCCTTGGACGGAAAAATTAACGCAATAGACGGTGCTTTGCCCATGGTTAT
>DCDU01000235.1:10986-11201 GCA_002316585.1 Firmicutes bacterium UBA1047
ATGCGCAACAATAATTTTAAAAAAGCAATAGTGCCTGAATATAATAAAGAAGAATGTGGAGCCATAGAAGGAATAGAAATAATACCCGTTGAAAACATTACCAAAGTAGTTGATTATTTAAATGGTAAAATATCTATTGCTCCCTTTAAACTAAAATATGATTTTTCATGTAAACAGGATAATTTCAATGTGGATTTTTCTGAAATAAAAGGACA
>DCDU01000055.1:0-149 GCA_002316585.1 Firmicutes bacterium UBA1047
ACCAAAATTATTGATGAGAATATACCCGGAAAAGTAAGGGGCAGTGTAATATTAAAAAATGTGGTACCTCTTGAAGCTCCAAGGTCCGCCGATGCTTCCAAGAGAGATTTGCTTAATTTTTCAATTGAGCTGTACATGGGAAGCACTGC
>DCDU01000055.1:262-2657 GCA_002316585.1 Firmicutes bacterium UBA1047
GAGCTGTACATGGGAAGCACTGCAAACGGAAGCATGTTTGTTATCATACCAAGCATTACAAGACCGTCCGTATATACAAAGTTTATCGGTACATCAATGAAACCGGCATTTTGAAGAAAATTATTTACAGGTCCGCTTGTCTGAAATAAAAGAAGCCAACTGTTAAGTCTCATTAAAGAGTTTGTCCAAAAAGGAATCATAATAAGCATTATAAGCTTTGCAGCCACTTCCTTTGGTTTTTTTGCAATATAATATGCAAATGGATATCCTATAAGTATGCATAATACTGTCGTAATAAATGCTGCCCTCATAGATTTTATTATTACTTTAAAATATGTGCTGCCTAGCAATGTTTTATAACTTTCCAATGAAAATTCATAAACAACATCTCCAAATACTCCCCTGGACATAAAACTTATGAAGATAATATACAGCATTGGCAATGTTACAAATAAAATCATCCATAATGAAACCGGTCCCGCCATAGCTAAGGCAGGTAGTGTATTTCGCTTAAAAGTGTTTTTTTTCATACTATCCTCACCTCTTCACCTTAATGGCAACAGCCCTTTCCGGATTCCAGTATATATTTACAGAATCTCCTTCTTTGAAATTTTCATCCTTTTCAAAACGAGAATACTTTATTTCAGTATTGTCTTTCAAATCAACAGATGTTTTTACAAAGGTTCCCATATATATATAATCCTTAATTTTACCCTTAAGATTAAATCCTTTAACAGAATCATCACTAACATTTATATTTTCCGGTCTTACGGATATATGGATATCCTCTCCTACTTCAAATCCATTACCTTTAACCTCCATGGTTCCTGCCGAAGTTTCAACATCGATTATTCCATCACGCACACCTTTAACCTTACCGTCAAAAATATTTGATTCGCCAATAAAGCCTGCTACGAATCTTGTAAGAGGTCTGTCATAAATTTCTCTTGGCACAGCAAGCTGTTCTATTACACCATCATTCATTACCGCTATTCTGTCACTCATTGTAAGAGCTTCCTCCTGGTCATGAGTTACATAAATAAATGTTATTCCAAGCTTCTTTTGCAGCCTTTTCAGTTCTATCTGCATTTGCTTTCTAAGCTTAAGATCAAGAGCCCCTAAAGGCTCATCAAGAAGCAAAACCTTAGGATTATTTATGAGAGCTCGTGCAATTGCAACTCTTTGTTTTTGTCCGCCTGAAAGAGCATCCGGCTTCCTTTTTTCATATCCCTTAAGCTGAACAAGGTCTAACATTTCATTTACTCTTTTAATAATTTCAGTTTTCGGTCTTTTTCTGATTTTTAATCCATAAGCTATATTATCAAACACCGTCATATGGGGAAAAAGAGCATAGTTTTGAAAAACTGTATTTACATCCCTTTCATAGGGCTCTTTATCGGCAACACTTTCACCTTGAACCTTAATAGTTCCGGAAGAAACTTCTTCAAAACCTGCAATCATTCTCAAGGTAGTGGTTTTCCCGCATCCTGAAGGTCCAAGCAGAGTTAGAAATTCACCTTCCTTAATTTCAACATTCATATTTTTTACAACCTTGTTCTTTCCAAAACTTTTTTCAACACCTATTAAAGATACAATAGAATCAGACATCTTTCACCTCTTAATTAATCATTAAAACTTATGTAAATCGCTTTAGCTTCAAGCTTTTGTCCCTATTCTAAAAGTTTAGCTATATAAAAGTTAATATACTCAAATACTATTTGGCCACAGCTCAGTATAAAAAGCTGTTCTGTCACCAATATTTAATGACAATGTAGATTCCACAACTCTTTCATCCATATCGTACGATATGGATTCCAAAAGAAATGCCGGCGTGTGTTCTTTAACATTTAAAACTACGGATTCGTTTTTATTTAAAGTAGTTATTTTTATCCATTGCTTAGAATACTTTAGCTTGTAGTTGTAATTTTCTTCTATAACTTTATATAATGAATCTTTTTCAAAATCATATTTAAGCAGACCCTCAAACAAATTGATAGGCAAATACGAATACTCCAATGCTAATGCAATATTATTACCATATCTGATACGCACAATCTCATAGACTTTTGTACCAATTGTTGTTTCTAACAGTAAAGCTATTTTTTTATTAGCCTCAATAATTCCTGATTTAATAATTTTGTTGCTGGGTTTAATTCCCTTTGATTTCAACATTTGAGAAAAACCGCTAAGCTTAACAAAATCTCTTTCAATATTAGGAAAACTTACAAATGTCCCCTTTCCTTTAAGCCTGTAGGCATATCCGGAATCCACAAGTTGTGACAACGCATTCCTTGCAGTCATTCTGCTAATATTATAAATTTCACTTAATTCTCTTTCTGATGGTAATTGATCCCCGCTTATAAATTCCCCCCCATTTATTTTTTCTACAAGAATA
>DCDU01000055.1:2883-3362 GCA_002316585.1 Firmicutes bacterium UBA1047
TAATGGTATACTGGTATATACCACGTTTTTTTAATTATAACATGACAGTTCTTCATTTGCAATATTATTTTAAAAAGCACCTGTTATTATATCTACATAATAATATCCGCTAATTGGGTCAACAGATAATAATTCTTCATTGCATTGCTGTTCGATTATTTATATTAAAAATATTATATAATCCGTTCTTTTTATTGTTAATCTCTATGGGTAGGTACAGTTATTTTTTATACTTACCAAAAAACAGTTGAAATCATTTGAAATTTCAACCACTAAGCAATTTAACAACAAATGCCTGGCACCACTGATGTGTTAAAGGCACATGCTTTATTATTTACATTATTTAATTATATCAGTATTAACTTAATTTTAGATGAACCAGCCTTCATATGGCAGAATCACTAAGAGGTTTTTACATATTTTCTTATTTTTCTTGCTGCAGTTGTCTGCCCAATATTCAGAGCCTTTGCTACCTTTGT
>DCDU01000166.1 GCA_002316585.1 Firmicutes bacterium UBA1047
AACATAGAAAAAACCAACCTCCGAAAATAACGGAGAGAATACATGTATAAACTTCAACACTGGATATTAAGGCATCAAACATGCCCCTCATACTTTAGTATGAGAGGTTTTTTTGTAATTTCATCCTTTTGACTGATGTGTTTTTAGAAATTTTTCAATATATTTTGTAATAGGGAAAATATAAAACAGAATTAACTGTCTATTGTCAGGGCGCGTTTCGCTAAATAGCTTAAAATTAACGAAATAAGGAGTGAGAAAAATGAGCAAATTAGAAACAAAAGGGGAATTTGCTTTACCACGGGAACTCATACCCTTTGAACCAAGTGCTGATTGTGAAGGATTATTCTCTGTGCTAAAAGGTGGGTTAAGGAATCTGATAGGGGGGTTCAAGAGAACATTAGGGGATAAAAAGCGTCTGACGATAGTTATTGCTTTAGTAATTATTTGGTTCTTAGTAAATGTTTTAGCTGCTTCAGGTATTTATCCCTTACCTATTCGACTACTATCCTGGTTAACTGCTGCAAGAGGCAGCCTAATTGGTGGAGCCATTGGAAAAGGATTGATAGCAGCCCTGCTAGCTCAAATTATGACCAATAAAGAGATGCTTCAAAAAATAAGAGTTGATATGAATCAATTATCGACCACGATAAAGGGTGGCAAATGGTTTTACAGCACACTTTTACTTGGTATGGGTGTTGCTCTTATTGCGTGTAATATGATGGTTTCTTCAAACATCCAAAACACCATGGTCTCTATTGCAGCTTTTGTTATTTCATTAAGGGCACATACAAGAAACGGATTTTTGCGACAACTGATAACTTCATTATTGCCAAAAACAAAAGATACATCCATAACATCGATAATGGGAGGCTGGGCATTGGGGTTTGTTGTTTTTACGGTAATTAGCTTTCTACCCGGTGGAAAAAATGGCTATTCTATAGGATTTTTACTATTAATTATCGGTGTTATCAAAGAAATGACAAACAAATATAAAAAGGAGGTGGCCACAAAATGAAGTCCTGTAGAAAAAGATTTTTAGCTGCTACTGCATTATTTCTAATTGTTAGTTTCTTTTTCATGCCTTTCACAGTATTTGCAGAAACACCTAAAGGCTATGTAGACCCAATAAAAGAGTTAGACTTGAAGAAGGGTGATGTGAATGGTTTCGCCGATTTTTGGGAGCGCCTCGAAGAGATTAGGCTGGTGCCTTATGAAGCATTTTTAGTACATTTTGATGCTTTTTACAATATGGCTGAAAATAGCAGGTTTCATCCTATAAGCGGGGAGACGCTGATTATTAAAAGAGGTGAAGTAATACCTGAGTATAGGTTAGATGTCAGCTATGGCCCCTTTAATTATACATCAGTTGATACGACCAACACCGCTGAGGCAACAGGCGAATTTATTATGAAAAACATTCAGTTCGGTACCACAAAAGGAGCAGGGATTTTATACAATGTCGGCGGTTCTTTTTCTGCTTACGACACTAACCAAGAAGGTAGTACTAGTACATACGGTTGGGAATTCAAGGAAGCAAGGGATTATGGGAACCAATATCGTTTGCCGGAGGCTTCATATGCAGCTGTTGCAAGAATTGAAGATGACCCTAATACGATGATAGTAAGAGCTGATGCTTATGCGGTAACCGATGGTGGAATAAGTGAATTAATCGGTGTTATGGTAAATTTTCGAGTGGAAGGCGTAAAGCTTGCAAAATCCTCTTTAGTGTCAGAAGATAAAGATAATATTGAAATAGACACTTGGGCGGATAAGAAAAAAGGAGAAAACTCAATTTCTATACCAACAGCACTAATTATAATCAGCACCGGTGCGGTGACTGCCTTAGTTGGAGCCGGTACAGGCGGCAGTGATGAAAAAGAGAATAATAAAAAGAAAAGCCGCTATAAAATGTGCCTGAAAAAAGATTTTGGTGATGCTATAGCTTATAAAAAACCTGTAATGGTCTATGCACGCATGGTAGAGATTACTCCTGAAGGAGATGAAATAGACAGACCTGACCTCACTGCTTCTTTAGAAGTGTTTTCTAAAGAGAATTTAAATGTGGAAAGAACTGTTATGGAAGACAACTATATGGGTGCCTTGGTTTCTGCCGTATCTGTTTTTAAAGATGAGAGTTCCAACACAGGTGTTTTAAGTATTAAATTTAGCGGTGAAGGTGGTTTCTTCCAAAATAATGTGACTTTTCGTTTAATAGGGGATGCATATATTTCTCTGCCTAAGCCTAATCTTTCTGTATTAGCAGGCTCAGGAGAGAAATTCACTCTGGCCGTTGAATTTGTGGACTTTATAGAGTCACCTACCAACATAGTGATAGAAGAAAATTCTCTTCCCATAGTTTTACAAGAGGATGATAGTGGAAACTATTATATTGAAGTAACAGACGATACACCTAAGCTTGAAAGAATAACAGGCTTTTATCAAGAAATACCTTGCACCATATCGGCTAATAACGGTGAAGAGGTGGTAAAGACTGAATTTATGGTATTGAAGTGCTATGAAGGCATATTGATAGATTTCTTAGGCAAAGAAAATGAAATAATGGCTTATAAGAATGAAGAGGGAGAAATGCCTATCACCAATATTGGTTTCCAGGTTGGCTTATGGGACAAAAAAGCTCAAGAACTTAATCTTACAGCACCGGAATCATTGGAGATAACTTATAGTGACCCGGAAGAAATATATGAAATTATAGGACTTTCCTTTGAAGAAAATGTTGCCCTTAGCACCTCATCCAATAAAATATACTCTTTTAAAGCAGATAAATCCTTACCATCACCTGATAGAATAAAAGGTCTTTTATCTTATTCTACTAATGTAGGTGACATACATATGGAAAATCAGACTGAAATTTATTTGATACCGGATTTATTAACATATGCAAGGGAATTTGAAGTAGAATTTAAAAACTGTGAGCATATCATCTTTACTTATATGTCCGGTGAGCTTATGAAGAGGAAAGCAGATGAGCTTTATAAAAGCAAGAGCAAGCTTGGACTTAAAGACCTTCAAACATTTAGAAAGCATTGTTGGGAAATAGCTCAACGAATAGTAATGCAGGAAAAAGAAAGCTACATGAAAGAAGTCTATTGGTTTGATGAACAAATTTCAGAGCTTGAGTTTGTGACCTTCATAGGAGACGGTGCCTTCGCAGTTGCCATGACTCCGCTTGGTGGACCTCTAACAGCATTTCTAGTAGACAATGCAAAGTCCACATTCCTTGAGTTATGCGAAATATATGTAAACAAGGAAGATGCTTTCACTTGGGAAACATTAGAGGAACTAATTTGGAATCGATATAAACAAACAATCGGCAGTATAGATAACTTTATAAGTATGCCCGAGGAAGCAAGCTGGAAGGTGAAGGTTGCATGGACTTGTGGTTATTTCACATATAGGTTGTTTTATCACTGGTATTATGATGAAGACGAAGAAGGCAACAGCTTGGGTGTTATTTCAGCAATAGAGAATGCAGCATTAGATTTTGGGGTTAGTAAAATAACTTCTATGTTTGGTGATTATGTAAAAGACGTTGCAAAAAAAGACGGGATAGACTTTAGCAAGCGTATAAAAGCAGAGGAAGATATGGTAGAAAAGGCCATAGCAGGTGCCTTTGACATGGCTGATAAGGGAGCATCCGAATTAGGCAAAGCAGTAGAAACTATAGTTGATTTTGTAAAAAGTATTCAAGCAGGATAGCTTCAATACAATACTAAGACTCCTATTTTGGAAGCATCATATCAGAATAGGAGTTTTTTTGTGAAATATACTATTTTTTATTGACAACAGAAAAACGTCATAATATAATAATGATATCGATATGATATCAAAATATATCAATTAGGAGGATATA
>DCDU01000157.1 GCA_002316585.1 Firmicutes bacterium UBA1047
TTTTTTGGTTTTAATTTAAAAACTAATCCATATAAATTTGCATCAGATAATCAGGTAATAGAAACGGATGGGAAATACATCATACCCGGAGGTCAGACAATAGGTGTTGAATTAAAAACAGAGGGCATATTGGTCGTAGGCTTAGCCGACATTATAAATGCCGACAATATGTCAGTTTCTCCGGCAAAAATTGCGGGTATTCAAATAGGAGACAAAATCTTGGAAATAGATTCGCTAACCATGGAAAATTCTGATGATATATTAAAATATACCAAAGAGATGGGAGTAAAAATATATAGATTCAAGGTTGAAAGAGCAGGAAAGATTTATTATTTCACCATCACTCCGGTCCAAAGATACGACAGCGATGAAATAAAATTCGGATTTTGGGCAAGAGATGATATAGCAGGAATCGGAACAGTTACATTTATTGACCCCCATACGGGAACTTACAGTGCCATAGGTCACGGTATCTCCGATTCGGAAACAGGAAGTTTAATAGACATAGAATCAGGTACTATTTCAAGGGCAAATATTACAAGTATAAAACTTGGAAAA
The DNA here is from genome assembly GCA_002316585.1 of Firmicutes bacterium UBA1047. Lineage (GTDB taxonomy): Bacteria > Bacillota > Clostridia > Tissierellales > Sedimentibacteraceae > Sedimentibacter. Next base: position 559 of record DCDU01000157.1, read on the forward strand.
AAAGGTGAGCCGGGAGAAATTATAGGATATATTTTAAAAGATGAAGACAGTTTGGGAACAGTTGCGAATAATACTGATTTTGGAATATACGGAAGTATAAATAAGAAAAGTATGGGGTATTTCAGCAATGATTTAATTGAAGTCGGGAAAAAGGAAGAAATTAAAATAGGTCCCGCATATATAATTTCATGTGTTAATAATGAAATAAAAAAATACGATATAGAAATAACGAAAATATTTTATCAAAATAAGCCTGATGAAAAAAGTTTTGTTATTAAAATTACGGATGATGCTCTATTAGAGTTGACTAATGGAATTATTCAGGGTATGAGCGGAAGTCCGGTAATACAGAACAATAAGATTGTCGGAGCTGTAACCCATGTATTTATGAATGATCCTTCCAAGGGATACGGAATATATATTGAATGGATTTTTGACAAAATTTATATAGCAGACTGATTATTAATATATCATTAATACATTTTTAATAATTTTTTAATTAAATTTTTATTTGTCGACAAATTTTGGTATAATTTTAAGAAAAAGGTTATATAATAGACATATATGCAATTTATTTTATAAAAAAGAATTAAAAAAATATTTTTTAAGAAAAAAAGGGTTTTTTAATTCTTTTGCGTATTATATAGTAAAGAGATTAAAAATTGGGGGAACTGACTGATGCAAAAAAAAGTAAACGTTGTTATTGCTGATGATAATAAAGAATTTAGGTTAATTTTGAAAGATTTCTTACTCAGCAAAAAAGTTTTTGACATCGTGGATATGGCAGATGATGGAATAAAAGCATTGGAGTCTGTCGAAAAATATGAACCTGATATTCTCATTTTAGACATAATAATGCCGCATCTTGACGGCTTGGGAGTATTGGAAAGACTTCACAAAAAAGAATTGAACAAATTTCCGAAAGTAATAGTTTTATCAGCCGTAGGTCATGATAAGGTTACGCAAAGAGCTATAAATATGGGAGTAGATTATTATATTGTGAAGCCTTTCAACTTTGAGTCATTTGCTGACAGATTACTTCAGATATCCGAATTGGAACCATCAAAGGTACATAACAAAAATAGGGAAATCGTTTATAACGATAAGGTGAATACTGAATTAAGCTTGGAAGTAAAAATAACCGAAATTTTACACGAGGTAGGCGTGCCGGCTCATATTAAAGGTTATCAATATTTGCGCACTTCCATAATTGATGTTGTTAACAATGTTGAGTTGTTAGGAGCTATTACTAAAGAACTGTACCCGATGATAGCAGTAAAATATTCAACTACTCCAAGCAGGGTTGAAAGAGCTATACGTCATGCCATAGAGGTTGCGTGGACAAGAGGAAAAATTGAAACCATCAATAATATATTCGGCTATACAATACATAATAATAAAGGAAAACCTACAAATTCAGAGTTTATAGCAATGATATCAGACAAACTTCGCCTGGAACAAAAGGTATCATAGATTATTTCTTCTTTAATAGGTTCAAATGCTCCTGTGCAAATTGTCTTGACAAAAACATTTATTATTATTAAAATAAGTCGAACAATTAAAAAATTGCAAATACTTAAATTTGCATTGGTTTAATTATAGGAGGCAATGTTGAATACAGAAATAACCGTAAAAAGCGAAAAAATTTTTGAAGGTAAAATTGTTAACTTACGAGTAGATACAGTTGAACTTGAAAATCAAAAATACGCAAAAAGAGAAATTGTAGAGCATAAAAGCGCAGCATGTATTTTAGCTGTTAATAACGATAAGATACTTTTAGTAAGACAATACAGAAAAGCTATTGAAGAGTTTATATATGAATTACCCGCAGGAATCCTCAATATTGCGGAAGAGCCCCAGGAAGCAGCCTTGCGTGAATTAGAGGAAGAAACCGGATATACGGCAGGTAAAATTAAATTAATTTATGAATTTTACACTTCGCCCGGCTTTTCAAACGAAAAGGTATATTTGTTCGAGGCTTCGGATTTAGTATATAAAGCTGTTAACTTCGATGAGGATGAGTGTATTGAAACTATAGAGGTAACAAAAGACGAGGCAAAGAAAATGATTGATACCGGCAGGATAACCGACAGCAAGACATTAATCGGGCTGCTGCATTGGCTTTATTCTTAAAATTAAAAACATAAAAAGAATTAAACCTCTTGTACAAGCATATATTGTATAAAGCTTAGCAGGAGGTTTTTTTAATGAACAATACACTAAAGAAGCTAGTAAAATCCGAAGGCAATAAACTTTTTATTTTAATTATAATATTGATTGCTTCTTTGATTTTATCGGCATTAATTTACGCTTTGACAGGAAAAGGCACAATGACAGGAATCAACTATGAAAGTATAAGCAAAATGACTTATATGGAAATTTTTTTAATGTCATTTAAAAGAAATATTATTTACTTTTTAGCGATTATATTTTTAACCTGTATGGGACAAAGCAATTTGACTAAAATTTTATTCTGCTTTATTTCAGTATATTATGGTCTGTCCGTTATATATATAATCAGGACTGTCGGCATGGACCTTAAATATTTTATGCTTACATTTACCGATTATTTTATTTTCTTTCCTATTCTGCTTTATTTTACATTTATTTCAAGCTCAATATCAAAATATACAAAAAAGGCAAAAAATATAGAGACTATTTCTCGTAAATTTGATATAATTATATCCGGATACATTAAAATTTCTTTATTTTATTTACTGATTGTAACAGCTTACACTTTTGTTTACAGTTTTTATGTATTAATACTAAGCAGATTGATGGTGGGATAATGGATAATACATTTTATAAAAAGTATTTGAGTCAAAGAAACTTAAGCGAAAATACTATAAGCTCCTACATATATGATATTGAAAGCTTTAAAGAATACCTTCACGAAGAATACGGTCTAAGGTTAAATGAAGCAAAGAAGGCACATATTTTGACATATCTTGTGAATTTGCAGAAGAAGGGAAAAAGCTCGTCAACCATATCAAGGACTATTTCCGCATTGAAGAATTTTTTTGATTTTTTGAAAAATGAAAAGCAAATTAAGGACAACCCCGCAATCAGTATCCATAGTCCGAAGCAAATAAAAAAGAAACCTTCAATACTTACGGAAGAAGAAATAAATCAGCTGATGCTTTTGCCTGACAAAAATACATTCAAAGGCATTAGAGACTTGGCTATGTTGGAACTTATGTATTCTTCCGGAATAAAAGTTTCGGAGCTGATAAATATTAAAATACATCAAACAAATTTAAGCGCCGGTATAATCAGCATTGAAGGGGATAAAGAAAGAATAATTCCTCTTAACAAATACGCTAAAAACGCTATTGAAAGCTATTTAAATAATTTCAGAAATATTAAAACAACTGAGGACAATGAATTTCTGTTTATTAATATTTTAGGAGAGCCTATATCCCGGCAGGGAATTTGGAAGGTTTTAAAATCATATGAGAAAAAAATGAATTTGAAAAAGGAATTATCTCCTCAAATTTTAAGAAATTCATTTGCGGTTCATCTTTTGTCCAATGGCGCTGATCTTGGTACGGTCCAGGAATTAATGGGGCTTAACAGCTTGGCTGCAGCCCAAAATTATATAGATAATGTAGAATTTAAATCATTGGAAGTATTTAAAAAGGCATTTCCGAGACGGTAGAGGAAAGGGGACACACCTCTACATGAGGATATCCTTTGCGGGTAAGAGGAATGTCCCCAAATTAGAACATAGCCGACTATAGGGAGAGAAAAATTAATGATTGAGACTGCGTTATAATAGGTATAATAAATGTAATAAACCAAAAGGAGACCAACATATGATAAAAAGAGCAGTATTGATTGTATTAGACAGTGTGGGAGCTGGTGAGCTTCCCGATGCCGCCGAATATGGAGATGAAGGCAGCAACACTTTAAAAAATATATATAAGCATGCGGAGAATTTTTCACTGCCGAACTTAGAGAAACTTGGCATTTTAAATATTGATGGATTCGAAGACTTAAAAAAATCTGATTCCTTTAATGGCTCTGTTGCAAAATGCAACGAAAAATCCAAGGGCAAGGATACGACAACCGGACATTGGGAAATAAGCGGATTGATACTTGATAAACCATTTCCCACATATTCCAATGGATTTCCGAAAGAGATTATTGAAGAATTTGAAAAAAGGATCGGAAGAAAAACCTTAGGAAACTGTACTGCCTCAGGTACCGAAATAATCAAGGAATTGGGCAGGGAGCATGTTGAAACGGGAAATTTAATAGTTTATACATCTGCCGACAGCGTATTTCAAATAGCTGCACATGAAGATATAGTTCCTTTGGAGGAGCTTTATAATATTTGCAGGATTGCAAGAGAAATTCTTCAGGGAGAGCATGGGGTAGGAAGAGTTATTGCACGACCCTTTATTGGCGAGGAAGGAAATTATGTAAGAACCGGCAACAGAAAAGATTTCTCATTGGAACCATACAAGGATACTATGCTCGACTTTGTTAAAAACAGCGGCAGAGAAGTATGTGCCATAGGTAAAATAGAGGATATATTTGTAAACAAGGGTATAACAAGATCCAACCACACCACAAACAATGAAGAAGGTATAGAAGCCACAATAGATTTAATTAAGGAAGATTTTGAAGGCTTGATTTTTACAAATCTTGTGGATTTTGACATGATTTACGGACACAGAAACAATGTTCAAGGTTATGCTGATGCACTTATGTATTTTGATAATAAACTTCCGGAAATATTAGACAATCTTAAAAGTGACGACATTCTTATTATTACCGCAGACCATGGATGCGACCCTACAACAGTCAGCACGGATCATTCAAGAGAATATATTCCGCTGATATTTTACGGAAAGAACATAAAGGAAAACAACAACCTTGGAATTCTTGACACCTATGCCTCCATCGGCAAGACCATATTGGACATATTAAGTATTGAAAATGATTTGGAAGGTATCAGTGTGAAAAATCAAATAATAGTATCCGGGAAATAGACCAAATTACATATATTTCGACAAATGAGACTGCAAGATGCCCTTTATGACCTGACCCAATTTCTTCGACCGAAAGGAAGAAAGAAATTGTTGGTAGGTAAACACAAAAAAATTCCTGATTTTTGCGACAAAAGTAGCAATGAATTAGTGAATTTTCCGGTAATTGAAATGTATGAATCAACAAAATATGGTTATTCTACATAAAAAGGAGGTCTTTTTATGAAAAAAAATATAACCATATTTTTTATATGTACCATTATATTAAATATGCTTGTTGTTCCTGCATACGGAATTGAACCGGAAAGTCTTGAATCCCGCTCTGCAATTTTAATTAATGCCGACGACGGAAGAGTATTGTTTGAAAAAAGTTCCAATGATAAAATGCAGCCGGCAAGTATTACTAAGATTATGCTTTTGGTTTTGATTTCCGAAAGAATGGAAGACGGTCAGATAACATTGGAGCAAGAGCTGACAATTTCCGAAAATGCGGCGGGAATGGGAGGAAGCCAAATTTATCTCGAAGCATATGAAACACAGACCGTAGAAAATATGCTAAAAGCGATATCCATGCGCTCAGCAAACGATGCATCTGTTGCCATGGCTGAATTTATGTATGGCTCTGTAGAAAGCTGTGTTAAGGCAATGAACGAAAAAGCAAAAGATTTGGGCATGAATGACACAATATTTACTAATGTTACAGGTCTTCCGGACCCGAATCATCTGACAACCGCAAAGGACATTTCAATAATGACCCGGGAGCTTTTAAAATATAATCATGTCAATGAATATATGCTTACATGGATGGATTCGGTATATGTCGGCAAAGAAAAAGATTCAGAGCAAGTATTGGTAAACACAAACAGGCTGATAAATAATTATGACGGACTTTTGGGAGGCAAGACAGGTTATACTACGGAGGCTAAATATTGCTTATCCGTAGCTGCAAGAAGAAATGACACAACATTAATTGCGGTAGTTCTTGGCTGCGACAATACAAAAATTCGTTTCAATGAAGTTCAGAAACTATTAAATGAAGGATTTGCCAATTTTAAGAATATGATTTTCCATAAAAAAGGAGAGGCGATTACAACAACTCCTGTTTATTGCGGAAAAGAAGACACAATTAATGTAGTTTCAAGGGAAAATATCTACTATTTTACAG
>DCDU01000198.1 GCA_002316585.1 Firmicutes bacterium UBA1047
AAGGACCAAAGTTCATTGACTTATGAAGAAAGATGCCTGACAAATTACAACCATCCATTTGCATTTGATACGGATTTGTTTGTGGAGCATATAAAGGAATTGAAAAAAGGATGCACAATTAAGAAGCCTATTTATGACTACGGTATACATAACAGGAAAAAGGAAACAATTATTGTGGAACCTAAGGAAATAATAATTGTTGAAGGTCTTTTGGTATTTTATGAAGAAAGAATAAGAGAGCTTTTAGATATTAAAATATATGTGGATACGGATGCGGATGTAAGAATTTTAAGAAGAATTATAAGAGACATCAATGAGAGGAAAAGAAGTCTTGATTCTGTTATCAGCCAATATATTAGCACAGTAAGACCTGCTCATGAACAATTTATTGAGCCGAGCAAAAAATATGCGGACATTATAGTAACAGAAGGGGGCAACAACTTAGTCGCTGTTGATTTGATGGTTACTAAAATAAAATCTTTGTTAAACATGAATAATTCAGAAACAGTAAATACAAGGAGTAAATATTGATTAAAGAAATAATTGTCGTTGAAGGGAAAGCGGACATTTCAGCAGTCAAGAGAGCTGTTGATGCTCAGGTGATTTCGACCAACGGATTAGGCATAAATCAAAATATTATTAATATTATTAAAAAGGCATCAAAAAACAAGGGAATAATAATATTGACTGACCCGGACTATCCCGGCAAGAAAATAAGAAATATTCTTGCTTCAGAAATTGAAAACTGCAAGCATGCATTCATCCCCAGGGACAAGGCAAATAAAAACGGTGATATCGGAGTTGAGAATGCATCAGTTCAAGCTATAATAGAGGCACTGAAAAATGCCAGAGCTGAAGTTGCTGAAAGCAGGCAGGAATTTAGTTATAATGACATGGTGTACTATGAGTTAGCGGGAAATGACAATGCAGCTAAAAGAAGAGGCATGATAGGCGATGAATTAGGTATCGGATACTGCAGTGCGAAACAATTTTTAAAGAGGCTTAATTCCTTTGGCATAACCAGAGAAGAATTGGAAGAAGCCATTGTTAAAACATCAGAGGACAAATAATGGATGAAATAAAATTGTATTCACCAAAAGTAATGATGGATATACTTGATAAATACGGATTTAGATTCAGTAAAAGCTTAGGACAGAATTTCCTTATCGATGGCAATATAATCCAAAAGATTGCAGAAACAGCCGATTTGGATGAAAATTCAGGTGTTTTGGAGATAGGTCCGGGGTTTGGCACCTTGACTCAGGTTTTGTGCAAGAAAGCAAAAAAGGTAGTTGCAATAGAAGTTGACAAAAGTTTAATGGAGGTACACAAGGGTACACTGAATTATGAAAATTTGAAAGTTATTTATGATGATTTTTTAAAGGTTGATGTAAATAAACTTATTGAGGAGGAATTTAAAGGTCTTGATGTGAAAATAGTTGCAAATCTTCCTTACTACATAACTACACCCATCATAATGAAAATATTGGAAGAAGGATATAAGGTTTCTAAGATTGTTGTAATGGTTCAAAAGGAAGTGGCTCAAAGACTTAATTCAAAAGCCGGAACAAAGGAATATGGTGCTGTCACGCTTGCTGTTCAGTACAGGGCAGATACCAATATAGCAATGATAGTTCCGAATTCTGTATTTATGCCAAGACCAAAGGTTGATTCTGCTGTTATTGAGTTCAATCTTCTGTCAAAACCAAGAATTGAAGTGTCGGATGAAAGCATGCTTTTTGCGGTAATAAAAGCTTCCTTCGGACAAAGACGAAAAACAATTTTAAACGGATTAAGCAATAATTTAAACATATCCAAAGAATTAATAAGCGAATCCTTGGTTTGCGCAGGTATTAATCCGGGTATAAGAGGAGAGAAATTAACTTTGGAGGAATTCGGAAGAATTGCTGATGAAATAAGTAAAAGAATAAAAAATTAGGAGGAATTTAATGAAAATTTATACCAAGACAGGTGACAAAGGACAAACATCTTTATATGACGGTACCAGAGTTGATAAGGATTCATTAAGAGTGGAATCCTACGGAACTGTTGACGAGTTAAATTCTTATATTGGCTTTGCAGCTAAATTTATAAATGATGAAGGCATTAAGGCAGATTTAAAGAAAGTGCAAATGCGTTTATTTTTTGTTGCGGGAGAATTGGCTACCGTTGAAGAAGGAAAGTACAAATACAAAATAAAGGACGAAGATATAGAAGCATTAGAAAGAATAATCGATGATTATCTGCCTAAAATCAGCGGAGCTGACGCCTTTATAGTACCGGGCTCCTCAGAAGCTTCAGCCGCACTCCATGTTGCAAGAACAATTTGCCGCAGAGCTGAAAGAAGAATTATATCATTAAAACGTCATGAAGAAGTAAGCGATAAACTTTTGAAGTTTGTAAACAGATTATCCGATGTGCTTTACACATACGCAAGATATTTGGAAAGTGAACTGACAATAATGGATTTTGAGAAAGCTTATAATGAGATGCTCTAACCCTATTTTTCA
>DCDU01000186.1:0-1894 GCA_002316585.1 Firmicutes bacterium UBA1047
AATATGGAATATACCATTGAAGCATTAAAAAAAGAAATTCCGCAAGTAAAAATTATGGTTGGCGGTGCAGTATTAACACCGGATTATGCATCTAAAATCGGTGCGGATTACTACTCCAAGGATGCAAGAGGAGCCGTAGATATAGCTAAAAAAGAATTTAGGTAATTCTTATTGACAACCCTAATTTTGAATATACCCACCAAGCGTACAACCTTCGTCATTCTGAGTGTGAGCGGAGAATCTCATCTTTTAAAAACCAAGATCCTTCGCTGCACTCAGGATGACAAATCCAAGCGTATTCAGAGGATTCAGGGGACGGACCTTTGAGTGATAATTCAAATCATTCAAAGGTCCGTCCCCTGAGTTTCCTATAGTGCCTATTCGCACTCATAAAGGAGTTTATGCTCCCCATCAGCTATTAAAAATATTTTTTCTATTTCTTCATCAACTAAATTCTCGACATTTCCTGCATACTTAATTCTGGCACTGATACTGCAATTAGAACTTAATATTCGAGGCACGGGCATAAGCTCACATTGAATATTATTCTTCTTGCATTTCCTGTCAAACTTAATAGCGCCTGAATGTGTAAAAAACATAATAGTATATTCCATACTTACTTCTTTGCTTCAATGATGAAAATATCTTCTTCTTCCTTTATTGAAACAGTATATCCTGCATTCTTCAGAAATCTTTCAACATTCCCTTTAGCTGTATTGTTATCTACTATTACATCCAATCCTTCAGGATTCTCTTCCAATGATTTTTTTGTCATCAATACAGGCTGAGGACAGCTCATGCCACATGTATCTATTCTTTTCATCAAATTATCCTCCTATTAACTATTTGCTTTTGATAAATTATTTTTCGCTTTTATCAAGCTTTCCGAATTCAAATATGAAACTATTCCTAAAAATATAAAGCATATAATTACTGCAATTTTACCGTTTGAAGTTGCTCCCGCAGCGCTTGAAGCCAACCCGAAATTATGAGCTATGGCAGCTCCTACAATCATTCCAATTACAGTAATAACAGAGTCGGTATTTCCTTCTCCCGAAAGAATCAATTGTCTGAAAGGACATCCGCCTAACAAGACCGAGCCCCAGCCTACTACTGCCATACCCAAGAAATTCCAAAGAGCATCCGTATGAGCTACAGGTTGTCCCTCAAATCCAAGATTAAAGAATCCGAATATTAAATTTCCGATAAAGCCGAAAACTATTATGGAAATAAATCCGAGCAAAAGATATGAATCCTTGAAAAGAATCATATCACGAGTTCCGCCGACCATGCACAATCTTGTTTTTTGCCCTAAAGCGCCTACTATTAAGCCTGCAATCAGCGATATTGCTATAGGTGCCGCCATGGAGCCGGGACCCTTTTCACTGAAAAATATGAAAGCGGGTGAAGCAACAAGAAGAACCAAAAGCCCAACATTAACTGCCGGAAAAATATATCCCTCCGACTTGGTTATTTTGTAGCTTCTTTTAAGGCTAAAGCCTTTGTTCAAGAATATAACTCCAACATAAATTCCCGCCACAAAACCTGCAATTCCAAATAATGCATTTAAATCACCGCCTGCAAGCCTCAGCATCATTCTTAAAGGACATCCCAAAAACATCAGTGCTCCTATCACTACCGACATTCCAAGCATGAATCTTGTAAATGGCGAAGAGCCGCCTTTTGTTTGAAATTCTTTGTTTTTTAAGGAAATAAAAAATGCTCCCAACACCAAGCCTATAATTTCGGGTCTGATATATTGAACTACTTCTGCCCTATGTAATCCGATTCCTCCTGCTATATCCCTTAAAAAACAAGCTATGCAAAACCCCATATTCGCAGGATTTCCAAAATATACAAGCAATACCGATATTATTCCGATTAATCCTCCTGC
>DCDU01000186.1:2067-2362 GCA_002316585.1 Firmicutes bacterium UBA1047
ATATTAACAATAATTATATTATGAACAATTGCATTAAACAATCTGTATAAAATTTTAAAATACTTGAATCCCCAACTATTAGATTAAGTTATTCAATCCAAAAAATAAACATATTAAAGGTTATATTATGAAAAACATTATTACAGCATATGAAAATTATATTTGAATAAATATATGACATATGTTAAAATACAAGCAGAGTTTCCTTCAAAATATTAGTAAATACATTAGTAAGTACCACCCATTAATTTTAAGGAGCAATGCTATGAAATATGTTTACTTGGACAATGGTGCC
>DCDU01000186.1:2537-2669 GCA_002316585.1 Firmicutes bacterium UBA1047
GGTGCCACATCTTATCCCAAGGCACCCGGTGTTGCGGAAAGCATGTCTGATTATATTTTATATGTAGGAACAAACGTTAACCGCGGAGCATACAGCTCTTCTTACGAGGCTGAAAATGTTGTATATGAAACT
>DCDU01000186.1:2822-3618 GCA_002316585.1 Firmicutes bacterium UBA1047
CTGAAAATGTTGTATATGAAACTCGAGAGCTTCTATGCGAATTGTTTAATTTTAATAAACCTGAAAATGTTATTTTTACTAAAAATATAACTGAAAGTATGAATGTTTTGATTAAAGGCTTACTAAAAGAAAATGATCATGTTATAGTATCATCCATGGAACACAATGCGGTTATGAGACCTTTGAACTCATTTAATAATAAGATTGAATACACTAAGGCTATATGCAATAAATCAGGTGAACTGAGTATTGATGATGTGGAAAGCTCAATCAAGACAAATACCAAGGTCATAATAATGACTCATGCTTCAAATGTGTGCGGTACTGTTTTAGACTTGGAAAAAGTAGGACAACTCTGTAAAAAACATAATTTATTCTTTATAATTGACAGCGCTCAAACAGCAGGATTCTTAAATCTTGATTTTCAAAAATTAAATGCGGATGCCATAGGATTTACCGGTCATAAGAGTTTATTAGGTCCTCAGGGAATAGGAGGATTTATTGTTAACGACAGGATTAATCACGAAATGACCACTTTAATTGAAGGAGGCACGGGAAGCTTATCTGATTCTGAAATACAGCCTGACTATATGCCTGATAAGTTTGAAGCGGGAACGTTAAATATACCCGGAATTTATGGATTGAATGCCTCATTGAAATACTTATTAAAATATGGTGTTAAAAATATACGAGATAAGGAAATTTATCTTTTAAATAAGTTTTTGGAGGGTGTTCTAAATATTGAAAAGATTAAGATAATCGGCAAAAAAACGACCGATAACAGAACCGGAATATT
>DCDU01000186.1:3860-4169 GCA_002316585.1 Firmicutes bacterium UBA1047
TCTGCTCATAAAACATTGGGCACCTTCCCAAAGGGTACGGTAAGATTTGCCGTAAGTCATTTCACCGCTTTAGAAGAAATAAACTATGCCGTAGAATGCGTGAATAAAATAGCAAATAAACAAAATCTGTTTTAAGGTAGGTGGTACTTTGGAATTTAACCAATTGGAAAGTTTTATAAGTGTTGTAAAGCATAACAGCTTTTCATATGCCGCAAAAGAACTCTACACAACTCAGCCCTCTGTCAGCAACAATATAAAAAATTTAGAAAAAGAACTTAATACTACCCTTTTGGACAGAACCAGCAAAAC
>DCDU01000238.1:0-1490 GCA_002316585.1 Firmicutes bacterium UBA1047
ATGGAAAAGGTATTAAATGCAATGCCGGACAATCCCGCCGACATACATGCAGAAAAGATCCTTGAAATCAACACCAAGCATCCGATATTTGACAAATTAACAAATGCTTATGACACTGACAAGGAAAAGCTTAAAAAGCTTTCAAGGGTTTTGTACAACCAGGCATTGCTTATAGAAGGTCTTACCATCGAAGACCCTGTACAATATGCAAATGATATATATGAATTGATGGAATAGCTTGGACAAAGTCCCAGCCCTATTAGACTGCGTATAAAAGCCGCGAAATATACGCGGCTTTTTTTATTCCAAATACTCTTCCAAGGTCAGTCCCGACTCAAATACTTTCCCTGCTAATTCTGTACCTAAGTATCTTATATGCCAAGGCTCATACATATAACCGGTTATATCTTCCTTATCTTTCGGATATCTTATTATATATCCGAAGCGATGAGCATTTTCGGCAACCCATTTTCCTTCTTCGGTTTCTCCGAATGTATCATCCAATCTGAAATTAAGAGCTTCACAAGTAATATCTATCGAAAGACCGGTCTGATGCTCACTTTGCCCCGGTTTGGCGCTGTATTTATCGGCTGCTTCCTTGCCATAGCTTTCAACATATGATGAATACAATGATGTTTGCGTGTTGTATGACCTGTAGCCTGAACGCGCATACAACTCATAGCCTTCTTCGTCCTGTGCTGCTTTAAATAATTCCTTCAAAGCTTCATAAGCGGCATTCCTCATCTGATTTACCTCAGGATTTTCAAGCACCGTAGGTACTTCGCTGAGTGTCACTAAATCCTCCGGCACATAGCTGTCAGGCAAATTCCTTTTCTTATTGACGAGCACATCGATTTTTTCGGGATTTTCGATTATAATGCCGTCTTCAGGTGTTTCTTCTATAGGTTCTTCTCCCGACTCTTCCTCAGGTTCTTTTTCTGTTTCTGCGGATGTCTCTTCCTTTTCTTCAGGTTCATTTTGCTCATTATTATCAGGAGGGTTTGTTTGCCCCGGCTGATTATTTGTTTCATCATTAGGATAAGGTTCACTATTAAGTTTTTCTTTAATAAGCAATACTCCGAACAATATTAACAGCAAAGCAGTAATACATGTAATAATCTTTTTTATCTTTAGTTTTTTATTTCTTCTCATTGTAATCTCCTAATGTTTTAAACTATCTCTTTCCACATTATCAATGCATCCTCGGCAGGCTTAGTATAATAATTCGGTCTTTTTCCGACAGAAAAAAATCCGAATTTTTTATATAAATTAATTGCGGGTATATTAGATACCCTCACTTCAAGGGTCATGGAAGAAATTTCGCTGCATTTACATATTTCAACCATTTTTTGTATGAGTTTGCCCGCTATTCCTCTGTTCCTGTATTCAGGCAAAACAGCAACATTGGTGATGTGGCATTCATCAATAATTCTCCACATGCCCATGTAACCTGCTATTTTTCCTGATTCTTCCGCACATTGATAATATGC
>DCDU01000238.1:1748-8168 GCA_002316585.1 Firmicutes bacterium UBA1047
TCTTACTTTCTGTTCCTTTCTGCCTGAGACAATCTCAAATACTGCGGCTTAAAATCTTTTGCCGCGACGGTATCTCCCTCAACCGCCATTTTAGACGCAATAAATGCTAATGTTGACGCTTTAAGATAATTAAATATCTCCGGTGCGAAATATGCTTTCCTGTTTATATTGTTATCGATTTTTTCTCTGTAATTTACGGAGCCGTCTCCGTTAAATATGACAGGCTCATCATAACCGTTTAATATCTCAATCAATTCATCAATATTGCAGGGGAACTGCTTTAATACTTCCTTGCATTCCCCATTTACCCATTTATAAATGCCGGTATATACCCTTCCGGCTTTGGCATCCATAACAGGGACAATTAATTTATCCGTATCATAAATATTAGCTGCCAATGATTGAATTGTCGGAACACTTATAATTTTAATATCGGCAGCATAAGCCATGCTTTTTGCAATTGCAGCTCCTATTCTTAATCCCGTATAAGAACCGGGACCTTCTGAAATCGCAATAACATCAATCTCATTGATTTTTAATCCTAACTCTTCTATCAGCTTTTCAATTAAGGGCATAAGTTTTTCTGAATGTGTTTTTTTATGTCTTAATGTATATTCTCCTAAAATATTTTCTCCCTCGGATACTGCGCAGGAAGCTGTTACGGATGCTGACTCAATTGACAGTATTTTCATATTTTTTTAACTCCTTAACCAGCCTTTCATAAAACATGCCTTTTCCTTCGATGTTTACTTCTCTCTTATCGTCATCAATTCTTTTAATTTCAATATTTACTCTTTCCTGAGGAAGTATTCCCTCTATTAACCGAGACCACTCTATTACGGTAACCCCCTCGGAATATATATATTCATCGTATCCCAAATCATACATATCATCTTCTGAATTGATACGGTACACATCCATGTGATAAAAGGGAAACTTTCCGTTATACTCTTTGATGATTGTAAAGGTTGGACTCACAATATACTCCTTGACGCCAAATTCCTTGGCTATAAACTGTGTCAGTGATGTCTTTCCAACCCCTAAATCGCCATTTAGGCATATTACGGCACCTTTTTCAATGCATTTTGCTATTATTTTGCCTAATTTTTCTGTATCTCTTAAATTGTTCAAATTTATCTTCATATGTAATCCTTGCTTTTATATCTTTATCTTTTTCCTGTTATTTCTTTATAACATTGCTATTATACCTTCATAATTTTAAAAAATCAAGAAATAATAGAAATACACTGCAGTAATATATAAGTCAGCTAACAAATAATAAATAATATGAATATAACTCATAAGGCCTTTTAATCCTAATCACAGTAAAGGCTCTCATTGAGTTTTATCATAATATATTTCAACCGGAGGAAAAAATGAGTGAAACTTTAGTGGTAATGGTGCGTTCAATCATAGCTTTTTTTACACTTCTTATCTTTGCTAAGATATTAGGCAAACAGCAAATCAGCCAATTAACCTTCTTTGATTATGTATTGGGAATTACAATCGGTTCTATTGCTTCGGAATTGACAATAGATTTAACAAGCAGAGCTTGGCCTCATTGGATTGGTTTATTATGCTGGGCATCGTTGGGATTTCTAATGGAGTATATTACAATGAAATGGAGGTATGCAGCTAAATATATAAACGGTGAACCAACAATCGTTATAATGAACGGAAAAATTATGGAAAGCGCTTTGAGAAAAATGAAATTTCCAATATCAGACATAATGGAATTATTAAGAAATAAAAATGTTTTTGATTTATCCGAAGTTGATTTTGCCATAATTGAGTCAAACGGTCAATTATCTGTGCTAAAAAAACCCGAATATGAACCTGTGACAGCAAAGGATTTGAAGATAACCAAAAAACCATCAGGTATAAGCACTGAGCTCATTTATGATGGTATACTTATTGAAGAAAATTTAAAACAGCTTAACAAAGATAAAAAATGGCTTGATAAGCAATTAAAGTCCCATGGAGTAAAAGATATTTCCGAAGTTTTTATTGCAACATTAAATCCGGCAGGTTCATTTTATGTTGATTTATATAAGGATCATATTAAAAATTTAACTGATATCGGAGATTATAAAGGACCCTATTAAGGAGAGAAAATGAGAAAATTTATAGTAATAGCCATTCCGGTCGCAACACTTATCCTATTCATTTTTGTAATGCAAAGCGATGTTATATACAAGATGTATTTCGACAATAATAACATAACCGATTCCATTAACTTAATCATTCAGGATATCAAGGATGAAAAATGGATTGATGCCGACGCTGAAATAAAGCAGCTTTCGGAGTCATGGAAAAAGGTTGTAAGAATTATTCAATTCAGTGCAGAATTAGATGAAATAAAATTATTTGATAAAAATATGTCCCGCCTTAAGGGTGCCGTAATGGCAAAGGATAAAATAAATGCACTCATAGAGTTAAATGAAGCTTTAGAGCACTGGGAAAATATTGATGAATAGTTTAAAACATGCGCGGCTGAGCCCTCAAGGCGAAATGGGTATTCAGTTTCCTTTGAACACGAAAAATTCATTGAACAATATATATATGCATGTTATAATATTGCGAATATAATTTTTTAGCACGAATAATATGAGTATATAAAATGTTCAAGGAGATCATAATGAAATATAACTTTAATCATATATATTTTATCGGAATCGGCGGAATAAGCATGAGTGCATTAGCTGAAATAATGCTTGAGGAAGGTATTAAGGTATCAGGCTCTGACAGAAGCAATTCACGTATAATTAAAAAACTTCAAACTTCAGGGGCAAATATTTACATAGGTCATGACAGTAAAAATATAAGTGATGATATTGACCTGATTGTTTATACATCTGCAATTTCCGACAGTAATCCGGAGCTGTTGAGAGCACGAGAATTAAATGTTGAAATTATGGATAGAGCAGAATTTCTTGGAACTGTCATGAAAAATTATAATCATGCAATTTGTGTTTCAGGAACTCACGGCAAGACAACAACTACAGGAATGCTTTCTTCTGTTCTAATTGAAACTGATTTGGCTCCCACTATTTTCTTGGGGGGAGAAATGGATTCATTAGGAGGAAATTTGCTGCATGGCTCCTACGAACTGCTGCTGACAGAGGCATGTGAATATAAGAGAAACTTTTTGAAATTCAACCCTACAATGGAAGTTGTGCTTAATATTGAAGAAGACCATCTTGATTACTATAAGGATTTAAAAGATATTGAAAGTGCATTTGTAGAATATGCAGAGAAGCTGCCGCCTCACGGTCATTTGATTGTCAATGAATCCTACAGCAGTTTGTTTAAAGAGTTAAAATGCAGTGTTGTAACCTTCGGTCTTGATAATAAGGCTGATTATTATGCTGCTAATATTAAGCTTATCCCCGAGCCTTCATATACACTGATGAAAGATGGAGAAAAAATTACGAATATCAGTTTAAATGTGTTCGGCGAACATAATATTTTGAATTCACTTGCTGCCTGCGCCGCAGGTCTATCATTGGGAATTGAACCTGAAATAGTTGCCAGGGGACTCTCTGATTTTAAAGGAACTCACAGAAGATATGAATATAAGGGATGCCTAAACGGAGCGGCTATTATTGATGATTACGCACATCATCCGTCAGAAATGAAAGCAACTATAAAAACCGCAAGCGCCTATACGGAAGGTAAAATTATTACTGTTTTCCAGCCCCATACTTATACACGAACTATAAAACTTTTAGACGGATTTGCCGAAGCTCTGTCAATGTCTGATGAAGTAATTCTTTTAGATATTTATGCCGCAAGGGAAACAAATACAGGTGAAATTCATTCAAAAGATATTATCAATAAAATGAAGAATAATTCAAAAGAAGCAATCTATGCCGCAAGCTTCCAAGATGCTTGCAGCATAGTAAAATCAATTGCAAAAAAAGGCGATACCATTATAACCATGGGAGCCGGAAATGTGGATGAAATAGCTGAGCTGCTGCTTGAATGACACTATGTGTCATCCTGAGCAAAAAGATAGTCGCACTGCCGTTTTAAAGCCGCGGGACTTCCCGCGGCTGATTTATTTGCTAATTTTCCCTGCTTGTGAGATACTTGGCTAGTTCAATAAGATGTTCAGCCATATCCCCAAATATGCTCAAGCTTTCAACCGCTTCCGTGGTAAGACTTTCAACATCATTTCTTGCTTCTTCCATACCCTTGAATGTGAGATATGTAGTTTTGTTGTTTGAAGCGTCACTTCCGATTGACTTTCCTAATTTTTCCCGTGTGCTTACAATATCCAAAATATCGTCTTCTATTTGAAATGCTATGCCTATTTTTTCCGCGTATATTTCTAAAGCTTTTGTTTCCTCCTGAGAAGCTCCCGCTAAAATTGCACCTGCCTTTACACTGCTTTTAATTATTGCCCCAGTTTTTAATGAATACATATATTTCAAATCTTCGATTGAGCTAATATTAGCAGCCCCCCCCATGTCCGTAACCTGTCCGCCTATCATACCCTCTGTGCCGGAGGATTCAGCTATTATTTTCAAAGCCTTTAAAGCATTTTCACTGTTTGAATTTATTGCCGCCTCTAAGCCTGTTTCAAACGCTTTATTCAATAATGCATCGCCTGCAAGTATCGCATTAGCTTCACCGAATTTCTTATGATTTGATAATTTTCCTCTCCTGTAATCGTCATTGTCCATGGCTGGCAAGTCATCATGAATCAATGAATATGTGTGAATCATTTCAATTGCGCAAGCAAACGGAAGAGCTTTATGTATATCATCTCTGAAAATTTCATAGGCGCCTATCAAAAGTACCGGTCTCAGTCTCTTGCCGCCGGATAAAAGGCTGTAATTCATCGCTTTATATATAATTTTTTGTGGGTTATCTTCTTCCGTAATTATTTTACTGAGATATTTATCTATAATATTTACCTTTTCTTTAAACCATATTTTAAATTCCATAACATCCTCACTTAGATGCCCTAACCCTATTTTTCTGAGCGCTTTTTCAGCATCCGTTTTCTTTTTATATTTTAACCATTATATCATATAAAAAATAATTATGTAAATGTAAATCTAACTATATTTAATAAATAATTATTAAATTTAATAATATTTATAACCATAGTTTAATCAGCGGTTTATATTTGCATAGAATCAAAACCTTCATATTATGTTATATATTTACTAAGATAGTATTTATTCTGCTTTTAGCAGATTTAAATAATAAATACAATAATATAAGCGACAAGCTGCATTGTATTTATAAATATTAAAAAACATATGGAGGGATTTAAATGAAAACAAGGAAATTATTATCATTGCTTTTAGCTGTAATGATGGTTGCTATGCTTTTTGCGGGCTGTACAAGCCAGACAAATCAACCCGCACCGCCCGCGCCGGAAGGCGAAACGCCGGAAACCGAAGAGCCGCCGGCAGACGAGACGCCATAAGGTGATAAAATATTAAAATTCGGCGGTTCCGGATGGGGCGGTATATTTAACCCTATAATGACTGACAATGTTTATGATGATTATGTTGTGAATTTGATTTTTGAACATTTGATTGACAATAACGCAGAAGCGGAATATGTTCCCGAGCTTGCGGAATGGACACTTTCCGAAGACCATCTTACTTACACATTTACACTTAAAGACGGCATAAAATTCTCAGACGGTACTCCTTTGACAACCGCAGATGTAGAATTTACATATAAAACCATAGCCCATCCCAAATATAACGGACCGAGGGCTCACGCAGTAGCCAGCTTAGTAGGATATGATGCATTCCACAAAGGCGAAACCGATGTATTCGAAGGAATTAAAGTAATCGATGAAAAAACGATATCCTTTACTTTCCCGGAAGGTTCAGCTGCACCCGCAAATATTGAATGCTTCATCTATGGTATTATGCCGAAGCATTATTATGAATTTGAAACATGGGAAGATTTCTTAGCGCTGAATGAAGCTCCTTTAGGCTCAGGCGTATGCGTATTTGACAGCTGGGCGCCGAAAGAGTTTATTAAAGTAATGAAAAATCAAAATTATTGGGACTCTGCAAATGCACTTCAGATTGACGGTATATTAATGAGCGAAGTTCCTGATGAATCCATTCTTTCAGCTCTTCAAACAAATCAGATAGACCTTGCTCAAATATCATCAAGCTCTGAAAACTTGGAAGCAGCGCAGTCTCTTTCTAATATACATCTTTTCAACTATCTTGGAAACGGATATACGTTTATGTGCTTTAACTGCATAAGACCGCAGCTGAATGATGTAAGGGTAAGGCAGGCGTTAATGTATGCTCTCGACAGAGAAGCATTCATAGAAGCACAATACGGCGCAGGGCTTGCCGAGGTTGGTATGGCTCCAATATCTCCTTCTTCCTGGGCATTCCCGGATGCTTCCGAATTAAATGCATATTCATTTGA
>DCDU01000238.1:8318-13192 GCA_002316585.1 Firmicutes bacterium UBA1047
CATATTCATTTGATATGGAAAAAGCAGCACAGTTAATGGATGAAGCAGGATGGAAGATGGAAACTGACGGCTTCAGATATAAAGACGGCGAAAAAATGCATATCAAATGGTTAGTTTACACTGATTCCGCATGGCCCGGAACATTATCGGGAATGGCAGCGGATACTTGGAAGCAATTAGGTGTTGAGCTTGAAATAGAATTAATGGACTTTGATACGGTTTCATCTCGTACAATGGATGCTGCGCCGGGAGAAAAGGATTTTGATATTTACACAATGGGATTCTCATTGTCAGTCGACCCGGACCCCACAGGAGCATTGTTTGATGATAATGCATATGTAGCAGGAGGATTCAACGCATCAGGATATAAAAACGAGGAAGCTATGAAATTGGTTGCAGAAGGAAAAGCTGAGTTTGATATAGCAAAACGCACGGAAATTTACAAAGAATGGGCAAAAATAATGAATACCGAAATACCTCATGTAATAATTGCTTACAGAAGTGAAATATTCGGCTGCAACAACAGAGTTAAAGGTATGGAAATAGACACTTACAAAACATTTGTTCAAAGTATAAGAAAAGTTACTATTGAATAAAGAATAAGCATATTTGCGGGAGGGCAAAACCCTCCCATTATATTCATGAGAGACAACTCCCGCAGTGCATAATTTAATTGAAAGAGGTGGTTATATTGAAAAACTACATCATAAGACGTTTAATTCAAATGATTCCTGTTTTATTGGGAATTTTATTTATATTATTCTTTATTCTTGAACAAGCTCCGGGTACCCCTGTTTCCAACATGATGAATCCAAAGATGACACCGGAACAAAAAGCAGAATTAGCCCAAAAATTAGGCTTGGATACTCCCTGGAATGAAAGGTTTGTAAACTGGATTGGTGAAGCTTTAAGAGGAAATTTGGGATATTCCATCAATCATAAAAAACCCGTGACACAGGTTATCGGTGACTATGCAGGTGCCACAATGCTGCTTGCGCTAGTATCTTTGACCATTTCCATTATAATCGGCATACCCGCCGGGGTAATAAGCGCTACAAAACAGTACTCTATTGCTGATAACATGCTTACAGTTATATCTTTCATAGGAATAAGTATTCCTTCATTTTTCTTCGGGCTGCTTCTGCTAAAGTTTTTTGCCGTTGACATACAGCTGTTTCCTTTGTTTGGATTGCGGGACCCATTGTTAATGTCTACTAATCCTTTTGATAAAATAAAAGACATGGCATGGCACTTGGTTTTGCCAAGCATAGTTTTAGGTCTTAACTCTACTGCAAGCTTCATGCGATACACCCGTTCCAGCATGCTTGAAGTTATCAAGCAGGACTATATAAGAACAGCAAGGGCAAAGGGATTAAAGGAGAAGACTGTTATATACAGACATGCATTCAGAAATGCAGTAATACCTATAATAACTCTCTTAGGCTTCTGGATTCCGGGATTGTTTTCAGGTGCCGTTGTAACAGAATCAATTTTTGCTCTTCCCGGGCTTGGAAAAATATCCGTTGAAGCTACATTGACAAGAAACTATCCCCTTATTCTTGGAATAAACTCAATGCTTGCGGTGCTTACATTAATAGGTGCATTAGTTGCAGATTTATTGTATGCCGTTGCAGATCCAAGAATCAGATTTGATTAAAGAGGTGTGCTATGGTTAGAAGTGATACTAAAAAGCCGGTCAAAGTTTATAAGAATCAATCCTATTGGGGAGAAGTTTTTTCAAGGCTTCGTAAAAATAAAATGGCAATGATAAGTCTTTATCTGCTTATAACAATTATTGCTCTTTGTATTATAATTCCTATTATATCCCCATATTCAATCGAAACAACGGCTATGAAAAACCGTGAACAGAAACCTAATTCTGAGCATTTGCTCGGTACGGACAAAATAGGACGAGATTTGTTTGTAAGACTGTTTTATGCCGGAAGGATATCATTGGGACTTGCTCTTGCGGTAGTTTTTTTTGAATGCGTAATAGGTGTTATTTTAGGCAGTTTATCGGGATTTTACGGCGGAATAATAGATGCGGTAATTATGCGTTTGGCGGAAATATTTTTGTCTTTCCCCTTTATGATGTTTTGTATTACAGTAGTTGCAGTATTTGGGAACAGTGTACCTACCTTAGTTTTTGTATTGGCGCTTCTCAGCTGGCCGAGTATTGCCAGAATTGTAAGAGGGCAAATATTGACACTTCGGGAAATGGAATATATGGAAGCTTGCGAAGCTTTGGGAATAAGTGATTTCAGGAGAATTTTCAGGCATTTGCTTCCTAATATCTTGGCATATGTAATAGTTTATGCAACTCTTGGTATGGCGAATGTTATTTTAACGGAAACATCACTTAGCTTCTTAGGCTTGGGAGTTTCCCCGCCGACACCAACCTGGGGCAATATGATACAGGAAGCAAGAAATATGCTTATTATTCAGCAAAAGTGGTGGTATTGGATACCTCCGGGAATATGTATTTTTATTTCCGTAATGTGTTTTAATATATTGGGTGACGGCATGCGTGATGCAATAGACCCCAAGATGAAGAGGTAGCTGATATGAATAAAAGATTACTTGAAGTAAACAATTTAAAAACTTACTTTTATTCTGACAAAGGTATTGTTAAGGCAGTGGATGATGTAAGCTTTTATGTTAATGAAGGAGAAACCTTGGGAATAGTAGGTGAATCCGGATGCGGCAAAAGTATTACCTGCATGTCCTTGGTTCGCTTAGTGGAAACTCCTCCGGGAAAATATGTGGGCGGAGAAATCATGTTTGACGGTGAAGATATGCTTAAGGTTTCGGATGCAAGGCTAAGACAAATCAGAGGCAATGATATATCGTTTATTTTCCAAGAGCCTATGACTTCGCTTAACCCTATCTTTAAAATTGGAAAACAAA
Organism: Firmicutes bacterium UBA1047; assembly: GCA_002316585.1. Taxonomy (GTDB): domain Bacteria; phylum Bacillota; class Clostridia; order Tissierellales; family Sedimentibacteraceae; genus Sedimentibacter. The sequence continues at coordinate 11,226 of DCDU01000238.1, forward strand.
TCAGCGAGGCTTTAATGCTGCACCGGGGAATGTCAAAATCTGAAGCCTACAAGGAAAGTATCCGGATGTTAGAGCTTGTAAAAATACCAAACCCCGAAAGGGTGGTTGATGATTATCCCTTTGCTCTGTCGGGAGGTATGAGACAAAGAGCGATGATTGCTATGGCACTTGCCTGTGAGCCTATGCTCTTAATTGCCGATGAGCCCACAACAGCTTTGGATGTAACCATTCAGGCACAGGTTTTGGACTTAATGAATGAACTTAAGCAAAAAATTAATGCATCAATAATTTTTATAACTCACGACTTGGGTGTTATATCAGAAATGAGCGACCGTGTGATGGTTATGTATGCCGGGAAAGTGGTTGAGGTAGCCCCTGCATTAGACATTTTCAAGAATCCTAAGCACCCCTATACTATCGGTCTCATCAGCTCAAAGCCTGATATGTCTACAGAAAGCACAAGGCTTCACGTAATACCGGGCAATGTTCCGGATTTAAGCAATCTGCCCGAAGGATGCCCCTTCAGCCCAAGATGCGACAAAGTTATGGATATATGTTATAATTCATTCCCAAGAGAAAAAGTATTGGACGGTGAACATAGAATATCCTGCTGGCTTTATAATAACGAAAGGGAGGAAGTATAATGAGTGCACAAAGCGAATATTTGATAACGGTTAAAGATTTAAAAAAATATTTCCCCATAAAAGCAGGTATTATTAAGCGAGCCGTAGGAAATGTTAAGGCAGTAGACGGAGTATCGTTTAATATAAAAAAAGGGCAAGTATTGGGCATAGTAGGTGAATCGGGATGCGGCAAGTCTACATTGGGAAGAACTCTTTTAAGGCTGCTGAATCCCACTGAGGGTCAAGTTACCTATGAGGGCAAAGATGTATTTGCCATGGACAAAAAAGAAATGAACCGTATGCGGACTAAAATGCAAATTATATTTCAGGACCCATATTCTTCATTAAACCCAAGGCTTCCCGTATATGAAATCGTAGGGGAAGCAATGCTTCAGCATAAATTAGTAAAAAGTAAAAAAGAGATGAAGGAAAAGACAATTGAAATCATCGGCAAATGCGGATTGTTCCCGGAACAGGCAGAACGTTACCCTCACCAATTTTCGGGAGGACAGCGCCAGCGAATTTGCATTGCAAGAGCTTTGGCCGTAAACCCTGATTTTGTAGTTTGCGATGAAGCTGTTTCGGCATTGGATGTATCCATACAATCCCAAATTATAAATCTTTTAAAAGATGCACAGGAAGATTTCGGACTTACCTATATGTTTATATCACATGACCTATCGGTAGTTAAATTTATAAGCGATGAGGTAGCAGTAATGTACCTTGGTCAAATAGTGGAAAAGGGTCTTAAAAAACAAATATTTTCAAATCCCCTTCATCCATATACCGAAGCGTTATTATCGGCGGCTCCTTCTTTTGACCCCGAATTGCGTCAAAACGAAAAAAGGATAATACTGCAGGGAGATATTCCGTCACCGGCAAATCCTCCGAAAGGGTGCCGTTTCCATACACGATGCCCCTATGTGCATAACGTATGCAGGGAAGAAATACCTGAATACAGAGAAATCAAAACCGGACATTTTGTAATGTGCCACAAAGCGAACGGAGTTTTTTAAATGTTTTTCGGTAAAAAAAGAGTTGAAGAGGATTTGCAAAGAATTCGGGAAGCAAACCTGCCGGAAGAAAAACTATATAGCAATAAAGAACACTCGAATGATATCAACTTGGAAAAAGGTGATATTTTAGCAATGATATTGGCAGTAATGTCTTTAGTATTGCCATATATATTGGTTTTCATAGGAATTATGGGAATTGTAGTGCTGCTGATGAAGATTTTTTGGAGTTAGGACACACATATATAAAAAATCGGGATTTCTCCCGATTTTTGTGTTTTGCCGCTAATTATATTCTTTCAACGTTAGCTGCTTGGTCTCCTCTGTTTCC
>DCDU01000238.1:13434-13585 GCA_002316585.1 Firmicutes bacterium UBA1047
ACGTCATTTCCATCTTCCTTTGTAATAAATCCGAATCCTTTTTCTGAGTTAAACCATTTAACTGTACCCTTTGCCATGAGTACCTCCTAAAATATTATTTATATTCCATAGTATAAAAAATTCACACGTTTTTACATATTATATACAGCAC
>DCDU01000238.1:13778-14859 GCA_002316585.1 Firmicutes bacterium UBA1047
ATCCATAAATACATCTGTAATACTATTTAAAAGTACCACATATATCTTAATTTGTCAATGACTTTTTTGTAAATTACGCATTCTGAAGAGAATGGTTCTTGCCGTTTATATGCCGCCGTGAACCGTCCTCTCCGAACATTATGGTATTAGTCCATTAATTCATCCGCATAATCCAATATAATATTTCTTACAATACTTTCCATAGTTCCAATATCATCTTCATCTTTATGCTTTGATTCCATCATCATATTTTGAAATATATCGTATGCCTTCTGATATGAAATATTCATTTTAGTCAATTCATTAAGCATTTCTGAAGATATGGCATCTTTAAAATCTTCAAAATCCATACCCTTAGCATATTTTTTTAACATTAACTCACCTTCCGTCTCTTCTCTTTTCTCTCCAAATATTCATCGTAAGTCATTGCCATATCAATCATTCCGTCTTCTGTAAGCTCAATTATTCTATTGGCTGTAGTCTGTATAAATTGATGGTCATGAGAAGAAAATAAAACTATTTCTTTAAAGGACATTAAACCATTATTTAAGGCAGTGATGGATTCAAGGTCCAAATGGTTTGTAGGCTGGTCAAGTATCAATACGTTAGAGCCTGACAGCATCATCCTTGAAAGCATACATCTTACTCTTTCACCACCGGACAATACATTGGCAGGTTTTAAAGCGTCATCCCCCGAAAACAACATTCTACCTAAAAATCCTCTTAAGAAGCTTTCAGATTGATCCTCGGAATACTGTCTCATCCAATCAACTAAATTAAGATTCACATCATCGAAAAATTCTGAATTGTCCTTAGGAAAGTATGACTTGGTTATTGTTTGACCCCATTTAATACTTCCCGTATCCGGCTCTATTTCTCCAATCAATATTTTAAACAAAGTTGTACCCGCCAATTCATTTTCACCGATAAATGCTATTTTATCATCCTTGTTTACTCTAAAGGAAATATCCTTTAAAACATTAATTCCGTCAATCGTTTTTGATAATCCTTCAACCGTCAAAATTTCATTTCCTACCTCACGGTCGGGAGTAAATTTAACAAAAGGATATCTTCTTGAGGA
>DCDU01000238.1:14868-16642 GCA_002316585.1 Firmicutes bacterium UBA1047
TCCTTTAAAACATTAATTCCGTCAATCGTTTTTGATAATCCTTCAACTGTCAGTATTTCATTTCCTACCTCTCGGTCGGGAGTGAATTTAACAAAAGGATATCTTCTTGAGGATGAAGGCATTTCTTCAACCTCTAATTTTTCCAAAAGCTTTCTTCTTGATGTTGCCTGCTTTGATTTTGATTTATTGGCAGAGAACCTTTGAATAAAGTTTTGAAGATCCTTTATTTTATCTTCTCTTTTTCTGTTCTGGTCTCTCATCAGCTGCTGCATCAGTTGACTTGATTCATACCAGAAATCATAATTTCCAACATACATTTTTATTTTTTTGTAATCAATATCCACAATATGCGTGCACACCGTATTTAAAAAGTGTCTATCGTGTGATACAACAATCACTAAGCCTTCAAAATCGAGCAGAAAATCTTCCAGCCAAATTACCGACTCTATGTCTAAGTTGTTAGTAGGTTCGTCCAAAAGAATTATGCCGGGACGACCGAAAAGAGCCTGTGCCAACATTACCTTAACCTTGTCACCGCCGTTTAAATCTCTCATATATGAATAATGAAGTTCAGAGCCTATTCCCAGTCCCTGCAGAAGCTGTGCAACTTCAGTTTCAGCATCCCAGCCGTTCATTTCCGCAAATTCTCCTTCAAGCACTGAAGCTTTTACGCCATCTTCGTCCGTAAAGTTTTCCTTTGCATACAAGGCATCTTTTTCCTTCATTATTTCATACAGCCTTTTATTTCCCATTATAACAGTTTCCATAACGGTATATTCATCATATTTGAAATGATCCTGCTGTAAAACCGACATTCTGACATTTGAAGGTATTGAAATTTCTCCGGTTGAATAATCTATTTCTCCGGATAATATTTTTAGGAAAGTTGATTTTCCTGCACCGTTTGCTCCAATAACTCCATAGCAGTTCCCGGGAACAAACTTTAAATTTACATCGTTAAATAATTTACTTCCTCCAAACTGGAGGCTTAGGTTTGTTACTGTAATCATTCAATCATCCTTAAATTAATATTCACTATTGTGTTTTTAACCTTTAAAGAATACCATACCGAAGTAAATAATGCAAGAAAAAAAGCCGTGTAGGCTTTTATAATTTGCTCCTTTGGTCGAAAAAATAGGGTTAGTGCATCTAAGCAGTCTCGTTAAGGCATCTTCTTATTCAAGAAGCTTGGTATAGTAAAATCAAAAGGATTTTCCTTTTCATTTTTCTTTTCGTCTTTTCCCGTTTTTTCTGTTCCATCCGGTTTTTTATTAGTGCTGTTTTCTCCAAAACCTGTTGCAATAACGGTAATTTTAACCATATCTCCAACAGATTCATCAATATTTGCTCCAAATATAATATTTGCTTCCGGGTCAGCTGCTTCTTCAATAAGCTTGGCTGCTTCGTTAACCTCGTGAATTCCCATATTGATTCCACCGGTAATATTGAGTAACACACCTCTTGCACCATTGATAGATGTTTCTAAAAGCGGACTTTGAATTGCTTGCTTTACTGCATTTAATGCTCTGTTTTCCCCTGTTGCCTGACCGATGCCCATGTGAGCAAGACCCTGACCCGACATTATTGTCTCAACATCGGCAAAGTCGAGATTCATAATTGCCGGAATTGCAATCAAGTCGGATATACCCTGTATACCTTGTCTCAGCACATCATCCGCAAGAGAAAATGCTTCAAGCATAGTCGTTTTTTTGTCGGAAATTTCTAATAGCTTATCATTGGGAATAACAACTAAAGTATCAATGCTGTCCTTTAG
>DCDU01000238.1:16721-19389 GCA_002316585.1 Firmicutes bacterium UBA1047
GTTTTTTTGTCGGAAATTTCTAATAGCTTATCATTGGGAATAACAACTAAAGTATCAATGCTGTCCTTTAGTTTCTTAAGTCCTGACTCGGCATTTTTCATTCTGTTTCTTCCTTCAAACATAAAAGGCTTTGTAACAACCGCAACCGTAAGTATTCCCATGGATTTAGCAACATTTGCGATATATGGAGCAGCACCTGTGCCTGTTCCGCCTCCCATACCCGCAGTAATGAAAACCATGTCTGCGCCCTCTACCAAATCCGCTATATCTTGTTTATTTTCCTCGGCAGCCTTTTCGCCTATTTCAGGTTTAGAACCTGCCCCCAATCCGTTTGTCAGTTTTTCGCCGATTTGAAATTTTATTTCTGCTTTAGAATTGCTTAATGCCTGCTTGTCCGTATTTACACTGATAAAAGTTACTCCTCTTACCCCCGCATCTATCATTCTGTTTACTGCATTGTTTCCTCCGCCGCCAACACCTATTACCTTAATATTTGCAAGTCTTTCTGATGGTTCCTCAAATTGAAACATATATTGACCTCCTATAAAAGAGAAAATTTTCATATACTATATAAAATATTATATCATAAATTTAATATTATTCATACACATTTTTATTTAGTTTACTTGTTTTTATTAAATTTTTCAAGAAAAATATTAACCAAAATTCTTAATTTTTTATAAATATTATTTCCGAATGCAAATACGGCTGCCAAATAAATCGGCAAACCCAATTGTTCTCCCACAAAACCCAAGAACAATGCAAAAAATAGGTCTGTCAATAAAAATGCAATGCTTTTTGGAAAAGTTAACTCACCTGTTTTATTCTCGTAAAGCATATTGAGAATTGTATTTAATATTGCTAATATTCCTAAGGATATGTACACAATATAATCCGGATTGTACAGTATGTTTAAGTTCAATCCTGCGACAATACCTAAAATTAAACCGGCTGCTACGTATATCATATTATTCTACCTCTTCATTTATTGTATGTGCGTATTCTATTTCATACTTGCCGCGATATTTCGGAATCGTTAAGTTGTATACCTTTCTTATAGCCACTTCCATTCCGTAAGTGTTTTTAAGCTCGTATGCATAGGTTCCTTCCTGGTTTACGGCATCATATAATTCATCCAAATCTCCGATAGCTCTTATAAGAAACGGAGCCGGTATTACAAACCCGTTTACTCTTATGAGGGGACCTGCACAAACCACTTCCGATATATTTATGATTCTTTGACCGTTAACTTCAATTGCTTCAGCACCCGCAGCTTTTAAATCATTTAAAAGAACTACAATATCCACATCATGCACGATTCTTTCCATCAGGTCAAGGTTGGGGTCTTCTATCACACTGTCGGAAACACTCAGCATTATCCCCGGTCCTCTTACGTAGGTAAAACCGTTATAGAACTTAAGCTGTTTAATTTGAGAGTTAATATCGATTATCGTATTCAAATATTCGTTGTTTTCAGAATTGTCAAAATTCTTCTCTTCCTTATCCACCGCATTTTTCATGTTGCTTACCAAGAGCCTCATTTCACCGATACTTCGCTCATATTTGCTTAAATTCTTCATTGAATATATTGTATTTTCATCAATTCCCGCATCAGCTCCGCTTAAAACCGCCGCAGTTGACAAAAATACCAAGATAAAAATAATTATGTTTAATATCTTGTTTTTGATAATAATCACTCCTCAAATTCATCTTCATAAATGGGAACGGCGTATTTCAACTCTCTTTCATCATCGTATCTATGAATAAATATTTCCTTCGATTCTTCAGTTTCAATTGTATATCCTATCTGGTTAAGCTGACTTACTATGCCTCCTACAAAGTTCAGGGATGCTTTAATTGTGTTTGGATTTCCTATTGCCTTTATTTCCAAAGGAAGCACCATTGTAACACCGTTTACGTTAATATGTTCCAAAACAGGCACGATTTCGGTATAGTTGGTATATCTCTGTCCGTTGATGGAAATAGCCTCAACTCCTGCGTTGTTTAAATAGCTGATTAACGCCAATATGTATTGATGGCTTGCCGCAAGACTTACATATGAATCAGGCTGCGCATCAATTGTTATTACGATTCCCTCACCCTTAACATCGTAATAGCCTGATATTATCATCTGCTCCTCTAACTCCTTCATAAGTCTTGAAAGCTCTTCTTCTATGTCTTGATATGCTTTTTCATTTTTTTTGTTTTCTTCTTTAAGTGTTTCCAATTCGTCTCTGAGTTTGTTCTTTTCAAGGGTTAAACGTATCAGTTCATCATTGAGCTGAACTGTTCTTTCATCAGGATTAACATCACCTAAAACATTGTTTGCCGTTCTCATTTGAGTCATCAAAATAATTCCTAAAATTAAGCTTATTGCAAACATCATTCCCTTTTGCCACATTTTTTTCATTAATATTCCTCCATTTTAAAGTCCTCTATATATACAGGACTGTCCCCCTTTGTAAAATCAATTAATCCGGAAGCCACCGTCAAATTATTATTCAGCCTGTCATTTATAATTTTCATCGCAAAAACAATCTGATAATTAACATCTTCGCTTAAATTTATTCTTATTGCCGTTCCGTATTGGGTTTCAAACAAAAGGCTGTTATTCAAGTCAACATTTAAGCTTAGTATTGTTTCGCTTCCATATTCGTTGTTTAAATAT
>DCDU01000238.1:19577-20764 GCA_002316585.1 Firmicutes bacterium UBA1047
TATCCCCTATATTGTATACTACATCAGCATAACTTTCAATAGTTAATAACTCTAATTTCTCAATATCAGTTCTCAATACTATTCCATCTTTATCAATTATTATGTATTCATTGTTAAAAAAAACCTGGTATTTATCAACTCTTTCTACAATGTTTAAATATATCTTATTTGGAAGTTCATAAACAACTCTGGCACTTTCCACATATACTTCTTTCTCTAAATTTTCCTTAACCTTTAACCTGTCAATGTCAAATATTTTTTTATCCGTCTCAATACCTGACTTTTCCAATATATATTCATCGCTGTATGTGGAATTTCCGTCAATGTCAATACTGATAAGGTCAAAATACGGTGTTTTATAATATACATGATGAAGGCAAAAAACAACAACTACAGCAGCTGTTATAAAAGCTGCTGTGCTGACTAATAGCTTTCTATTCTTTCTTCTTTTCTTTTTCCGTCGTTTTTTATTGTTTTTTTCAACCATCGTGTAATTTTTCCCCTAATACCCTTTTCGGCGCGTTTCCATAAATCTTTTTCAATCTATCCTCAACGGGGACATTCCTTTAATGTTTACCCGCAAAGACTTTCTCTTCATTGAAGGTGTGTCCGCCAACCTCTGTAATTATAACCCCTAAGTTCTGTAATTTATAAATAAACTTTTCATATCCTCTTTTTATATGATGAATATTGTTTATCTTAGAAACACCTTCTGCTCCCATTGCCGCAATAACCAATGCAGCTCCTCCCCTTAAGTCCTTTGCTTCAACCTCAGCGCTGAAAAGTCTGTCAACTCCTTCTACAACCGCAACTCTTCCAATGGTTGTAATGACGGCGCCCATTTTTTGAAGCTCGGGAACATGTTTAAAGCGGCTGTCAAATACAGTCTCTTCGATTATGGAAATTCCTTCGGCTACCGCCATGGATGCCATAACCTGTGCCTGCATATCCGTGGGAAAGCCGGGATAAGGCTGTGTTGTTATTTTCTCTATTGCTTTTATTCTTCTGTCATTTGATATAACTATAGTACCGTGTGTCTCTCTTATTTCGCATCCCGCATCTTCATATATTGAAGTTATCGACTTAAAATGAGATTTTTCTATGTTTCTTATGTAAATTTTGCTCTTCATCGATGCTGCGGCACTCAAATAAGTTCCTGCCTCAATACGGTCGGAAATAATTTTGTA
>DCDU01000238.1:20866-26183 GCA_002316585.1 Firmicutes bacterium UBA1047
TTTGTATTCTACAGTATCTGTGTTTTCTGATTTTTTTCCTTCTATTGCAATCATTCCGGTACCTGCTCCACTTACACAAAAACCGCAAGTGTTCAAAAAGTCCTGCAAGTCCACAATTTCAGGCTCCCTTGCCGGATTATAAATAACTGTTTTGCCGGGATTACCTACCGCAAACAGCATAATATTTTCAGTCGCTCCCACGCTTGGATAGTCAAGATGAATTTCACAGCTGAGCGGTTCTTTTACTGCGCCGACCAATAAACCATTTTTTTCTGTTATTTCAACTCCAAGCTTTCTTAATCCCCTCAAATGCAAATCAATAGGTCTGAGACCTATTTCACAGCCTCCGGGATAAGCAACTTCAACATTTCCTGTACGCTGCAGAACAGCTCCCATCAATATTATTGATGATCTGATTTTCCTTACTAATTTTTCGGGAACTATATGAGCATTTAAACATCTTGTATCAATTAATGCAATACCATTTTCAAATTGGACACTGCATCCCATAGTGCTTAGTATTTCAAGCATATCTTTTACATCTTCAATATCCGGTATATTTTCGAGAATATATTCTCTTCCGGTGATTACAGTGCTTGCCAAAATAGGAAGAGCAGCATTTTTCGAGCCTCCGATATCGACAATTCCTTCAAGACTGTTTCTTCCTTCAACAATAAAGCTTCCCATTTTTATCCCTCCGCAACAAGCTAATAAACATATTATATGTTATGCAAAGTTTTTTCACTTGTTACTTTCGTTCATTAATCAGCTCCACCATTGCTGCGTATATTTTATTTTCAACGTCAGAATTCCCTAATTTTTTGGAATTTAACGACATGGTCTTCAATACATGCTTATTTTCTATAATTTCTTCGATTGCTTTTAAAAGAGTTCCGCCGGTTAAGTCTTTTTCCAATATAACCTTGGCAGCTCCTTCCTTTTCTAAAGCACGCGCATTATATTCCTGATGATTTTCCGCGGTGTAGGTTTTTGGTATTAAAATAGACGGAACTCCGATTGCAGTGATTTCTGCAATAGTTATGGCTCCGGCGCTTCCTATAACTATATCTGAAGCTGAAAGAGCTGCAGGTGCTTCATACATATAATCTTTTATTTCAATATTTCTTTCAATTTCAATATTTCCGTTTTTTAACTCTTCCATAAAACTTTTAAAAAGCTTCTTGCCCGTTACATGCAGTATTCTTATATTTTTATTGCCGTTGTAATTTCTTATAACATCAACTATTGCTTCATTTAAGCTTATTTGACCTCCGCTGCCGCCAAATGAATAAATAAATACATCATCAGGCTTTAAATTATACTTGGTTCTTGATTTTCTCCTGTCGGCTGTAATTACATCCTTTCTTACCGGGTTCCCCACTAAAATAAGCTTGTTTTGTGCTCCTTCGGGAAAATACTGTTTAGCTTCCTCAAAGCTTATTCCTATAGTGTCAACAATTTTACTTAAAAGTTTATTGGTTATTCCCGGAAAAACATTTTGCTCCAATATCATTGTAGGTATCTTTTTTAAATGGGCAGCCAAAACTACCGGACCGCACACATATCCTCCCGTACCTACAACTATATCAGGCTTAAATTCATTTATTATTTTAAATGATTCCATTACGCCTTTTGCCGAAGCAAACAGCGTTTTAATATTTTCAAGGGTAATTTTCCTTCTTAAATATTTAGCAGTTACAGATTTAAATTCAAAGCCTTCCTTTGGAACTAATTCGCTTTCAAGACTGTTCCTGCTTCCCACATATAAAACAGCATCCGAAGGATTTTCCTGCCTTACTTTTTGAGCTATTGCCAACGCCGGATTAATGTGGCCTCCGGTGCCTCCGCCTGTTATCAAAACTTTCATCTTTAACTCCTGTAAGTATTTGAATACTTCGATATATTCAACAAAATTCCCATAGAGCACAGTAAAAACATCAAAGAAGACCCTCCCGCACTGATAAAAGGCAGCGCTCTTCCCGTTGGAGGCATTGATGATGTTGCTACTGCTATATGTATAATAAATTGCACCAATACCAATACAGTCAACCCTAATGCAGTCTGGCTTCCAAAAAAATCATCCGTATTCATGGAAATTCTAAGCCCTCTCCAGGCAAAAACCACAAAACCAAGCATCAAAAAAACACATCCCACAAAGCCAAGTTCTTCGCCTATTATTGAGAAAATAAAGTCGTTGTATGCTTCCGGCAAATGGAAAAATTTTTGTCTGCTCTTTCCGATTCCCATTCCAAAAAGACCTCCCGTACCTAAGGCATACAATGAATTTATAATTTGATAACCTTCATCCAAGGGATATTTAAACGGGTCAAAAAATACAATTATTCTTGTTATACGGTAAGCCTGTGTTGCAATCAATAAAGCAACACCCGCAGCAGCAAGCACAACAAGCATTACCAAGTGGCTTATTCTTGCTCCAGAGCAAAAGAACATAACCATAAGAGTTCCGCCCAATATTATCGCCGTGCTCAGGTCATCCTGAATTGCGATTAAGCCGCAAAAAAAAGCTATATATCCTAATGAAGGAATAAATCCCTTTAAAAACGATGACAAATCTTCTCTTTTTCTGTTGAAGTAATCAGCCATGTACAGAACACCGCCGATTTTTATTATTTCAGAAGGCTGCAGAGACATTCCTGCTATTACTATCCACCTTTGAGCACCGTTTGATGCGATTCCCAACACAACCGTCAGCATTGCCAAGACTAAACATACAATTAGTATTAGCTTGTTGAATTTTTTGTAGATTATGTATGGAAGATTTGCAAAAAACATCATGCCCGCAAGCCCTATCCCAGCTGCTATAACCTGCTTTCTCAAGAAATAAAAGGGGTCCCCTCCATTATAATATCCGTCAGGATAGGAAGAGCTGTAAACCATTAAAAAACCAAATAACACCAATAGGACTATTACAAAAACCAATACCCAGTCTATAGTCCGTACCTTAGCTCTCTTTAATGTTTCCTCCATAATAATTTACCCTTTCTTTAAAATCTCTGCCTCTGACTTCATAATTAGGGTACATTCCCCAGCTGGCACATGCGGGAGATAACACAACATTGTCTCCTTCTTCAGCTAATTCAAAACTTTTTTTCACAGCTTCATCCATTGATTTTACTTTGTATATATTTTCAAAGCCATATTTTCCGGCACATCTTTCTATATCATCGGCAGTCTGACCCAAGAGAATCAAAGCTTTCACCTTATTGTCAAAAGCTTTTATAAAATCATCGTATAGTGATTGTTTGTCATAGCCTCCCGCTATTAAAACTATTGGCTTATCAATTCCCTGAACAGCTTTTATCGATGCATCGGGATTTGTTCCCTTTGAATCATTGTAAAATTTAACCTTGTTATATTCTCCGGTGAATTCAAGACGATGCTCCACACCTTTAAATTCTTTCAAAACTTTCGCTATTGCCTTGATGTCTATTCCCAAAGCTATGGCAGCACCGGAAGCCGCCATTGCATTCTCTAAATTATGTTTTCCCGGTATGAATATTTCTTTTGTATCAATTATAAATTCTGTTTTGCCATGGCTTTTATAAACCATGCGACCCTTTTCAGAAAATATTCCATCCTCTAATACTCTATCGGAGCTAAAAAATATTTTTTTAGCCCTTATATGCACTATATTTTTTCTTATTGTCTCATCTTCATAATTTAGTATTGCATAATCATTTTCATCCTGATTGATTATATTTTTAAATTTTGCTTCAACATAATTTTCTATTGTATGATGATAATCCATATGGTCAGGAGTAATATTTGTTATTATGCTGATGTGAGGCTTATATTCACTTGTACCCGCTAACTGGAAGCTGCTTACCTCAGCCACAAGAATATCTTCTTTATTTGCATTTAATGCATCATTAAACATTCCAAAACCGATATTCCCTGTTACCTTGTATGTCTTTCCGCCTTCTTCAGCCATTTCGCCGATTAAAGTTGTTGTAGTTGTTTTGCCGTTAGTCCCCGTTATGGAAACTATCGTTGCGTTTGTTACCCTGTACGCTGCTTCTATGTCACTTATTACTTCTATATTATTGCTTTTAAGCTTTTCAATTATGGGTACTTCATATTTTATTCCGGGACTTTTTATTGCATAATCTAACTTTTTAAAATTTATTTTTTCAATTTCTTCATTTCCGAAGAAATATTCTATTTTAATTCCTTCCAATTCTTTTAAATTTTCTTCTAAGTTTTCTTTCGATAATTCATCAAATGCATAAATATTTGCACCTATCTTATTTAATCCTTTTATGCATGAAATGCCTGAAACTCCAAGCCCTACCACAAGTATATTTTTCATTTTTTACCTTCTTTCCTAAAAAGCCCACTATAATTTTATGTTGTTATATTGAATAAATACCTATAAATGCTAAGATTACGGTTACAATCCAAAATACTCCCACAACCTTGGTTTCCTTCCAGCCGCACATTTCAAAATGGTGATGAATGGGTGCCATTTTAAATACCCTGCGTTTTGTTCTCTTATAATGGAGAACCTGAATAATCACCGAAAGTGCTTCCGCAAAATATATGCCGCCTATTATGGGTATAAATAAAACAGTGTTTGATAATACCGCAACAGCGGCAACAGCCCCGCCTAAAGCCAAGGAGCCGGTATCTCCCATAAATACCTTTGCCGGATTTGCATTATGCTTTAAAAATCCAAGACAGGCACCTGAGACTGCGGCACTCACCAATGAAATTCCTTCATATATTTTGTTTTCTTCTATTAAACTATTGGCAATCAAGCTGAAAGCTGCCATAACTATCAAGGTTACTCCGGTGTTAAGACCGTCCAGTCCGTCAGTCAGATTCACGGCATTTACCATTCCTACTGTGAAAAAGGTGATGAAAGGTATGTACAATACTCCTAAATCAATATGTATATTTACATAGGGAATTATCAGGGTAGTGCCCATTGCGCTGTATTTTGAGCCGTACCACGCCAACAGAACCGAAAAAATCAGCTGTCCTATAATTTTTTGATATGCCCGAAGTCCCAAGTTTCTTTTTAATACTACCTTTATATAATCATCTATAAATCCGATTGCCCCAAATCCTAACATGAAAAATATTACCGCCCATACTTCTGCCTTAAAAAGCCTGCTGGTTAAAACCGCAATCAGAATTGCAAATATAATAATTACGCCGCCCATTGTAGGGGTTCCCGTCTTGCCGAAGTGACTTTTGGGTCCCTCCTCCCGGATACTTTGTCCTACTTTAAGGCGCTTTAAGATCGGAATTACGACCGGTCCTAAAAACAATGCTATTAAAAAGGATACTATTA
>DCDU01000187.1:0-4306 GCA_002316585.1 Firmicutes bacterium UBA1047
ATAAGAGGGAAAAGCGGTCATCCATATAATATGATGTATGGAATTGATGACACTTTTGACGGAGTGATGTTCGTTGGGTATCATTCGGCAGCGGGAACTGATACAAGCCCTTTAGCTCACACTAATACGGGAAACTCAAGCTATATAAAAATAAACGGTCAGGCAGCAAGTGAATTTATGATTAACTCATATATTGCAGCTATGCACAATGTTCCTGTCTTATTTGTTTCGGGTGATAAGGGAATTTGTGAAGAAGCAAAAAAAATTGTTCCCAATATTACAACCGTAGAAACAAAAATTGGGGTTGGCGGTTCCACAATAAATCTATCACCGGATAAAGTATTAAAATTAATTAAAAAAAATGCAGAGGAAGCATTAAAAAAGGATATATCTCAAAATTTAATAAAGCTGCCTGAAATATTTGAAGATGAAATAAGATTCAAACAGCATATAAATGCATATAAAATGTCATTTTATCCCGGCATGAAGGCAATTGACAGCCATACCGTAAAAATGACTACAAATAATTTTATGAATATTGTTACAGCACATATGTTTGTGCTGTATTAATACAACAGGTTAATATAATAGGAATCTTAGACAACAACATCAATTTTTGATAGAGCTGCTGTCTAAGATTCCTATCTCTTTATATCCATATTCCCCTGGCTTATTATCTGCCGCTGTTATATATGCATGGCAGTATGTTTTCTGCTTTTATTCCGCCGCTATTTCGGTCCATCTGTTGGTGTACAAGTCTATAAACTCTTTAGGGTCTCTGAACATTTCCATCTTTGCTATATCTTCCTGAGGAATGTTAAAAGCAGGATTATTCAATAATTCTTCATCTACTTCTTTCAGAGCCTCCGTATTAACCGTTGAATACCATACTTCGTCTATATTTTTTAAGGTTGCTTCCTTTGAGCATAGAAAATCAATGAAATTTTCGGCTAAGGGCTGGTTTTTTGTTGTTGAAGGAATAAACATCGCATCAATCCAAATGTTGCTCCCTTCCTTTGGGATGACGAAGTCTAAGTTTTCATTTTCAGCCATTGCCGCAACCGCTTCTCCCGACCATACCAACGCCATATCGGCTTCTTCGTTAATCATTATATCCGGCGCTCCGTCTGTTATATACGCCATTACCAAAGGTTTTTGCTTAAGCAATAATGCCTTGGCTTCATCCAATTCCTTTTCATTTACGGTGTTCATTGAATAGCCTAACAACTTAAGAGCAGCGCCGAAGGAATCTCTCTGAGAATCCATCATAATAATTCTCTTGCTGTGACTTTCGTCCCAAAGCATTTCCCAGCTGTCCGAGGATGCATCTACAGTAGTTTTGTTATACAATATTCCCAATGTACCCCAGAAATACGGCACCGCATATTCGTTGGTCGGGTCATAGGGATGGTTTTTAAAATCCTCGCCTATATATTTATAATTCGGAATGTTGTCAAAGTTTATTTTATTGACCATTCCTTCGCTAATCATACGTTCAATCATATATTCGCTGGAAATAATCAAATCATAATTTGAAGCTCCTGCTTTTGCCTTGATGTACATTTCTTCGGGAGTTGCATAAGTATCATACTTTATTGTAACATTGTTGGCTTCTTGAAATTCTTTCAATAAATCTTTGTCGATATAAATATCATAGTTCAATACGCTCAAAGTTTCTTTCTGCTCAGAACTACAACCTGTGGCAGCGGCTAAAATCAGAACTAAAACTGCTGCAATTAAAAATACCTTTTTCACTCTTTATACCTCTCTTTTTAATTTCTTTTTTTCAACGCCATTGGATCTCTTGTTTATCAATATCATTAAAAGTAATACAACAAAGAGCATTATTGTGGACAATGCGTTAATTGTAGGACGTACCCCTCTTCTTGCCATAGAGTAAATTACTATGGAAAGGTTTGTTACACCTTCACCCTTGGTAAAGTAGCTGATGATGAAATCATCAATGGACAATGTGAACGCCATTAAAAATCCTGTTACTATACCGGGCTTTATTTCCGGAATTATTACTTTTCTCAGTGCATACATAGGTGTTGCGCCTAAATCCATTGCCGCCTCGGTCATGTGCACATCAAGCTGCTTTAATTTCGGAAGTATTGACAATATTACGTAGGGAGTGTTAAACACTATATGAGACAATAACATTGTATTAAATCCAAAATCCAAGTTAAATGAAATGTACAAAATCATCAGCGATATACCCGTAACGATATCGGGATTCACAACGGGAAGATAATTGACATTCAATATTAATGCTTTTGTTCTTCCCTTCATGCTGTTTATGCCTATTGCAGCAATTGTGCCTAAAATTGTTGAAACAATTGCTGCGATAACGGCTATCGATATTGTGTAATAAAATGCTGAGCGTATATCATGGTCATGAAAAAGCTCAATGTACCACTTTAATGAAAATCCTGTCCAGTTGCCTCTTGATTTTGACTCATTAAAGGAAAAGACAGCAAGAACTATAATTGGGGCGTATAAAAATATGAATATTATACCCATATAAATTTTAGACAAATATTTTTTTACCATAATCTTGCCCCTCCTTCCTTATCAATATCAAATTTATTCATAATTGACATGGATAAAAGTATTATAAGCATCATCACTATGGATATGGCTGAGCCGAAATTCCAGTCACCGTTTAAAATAAACAGCTTTTCCACCAAGTTTCCTATCATCATATTTTTATTTCCTCCCAAGAGCTGAGGAATAATAAATGTGCTTACAGCCGGCATGAAAACCATTATTATACCGGAAATAACTCCCGGCATGCTGAGAGGAAGAATAACTTTTCTAAAAACGGTTTTCTTATTTGCTCCCAAATCATCGGCTGCTTCCAAAAGACCCTTATCCATTTTGCTTAATGCAGTATAAATGGGAAGTATCATAAACGGAAGGAAGTTATAAACCATACCCATTACGGTAGCGCCTCTTGTATACAGCATATTTACTTTCGGAAGACCTAAAAAGCTGAAAAAGTTATTGACTATCCCGTTGTTTCCAAGTATGGTCATCCAGGCGTAGGTTCTTAAAAGCATATTCATCCACATCGGCAAAATACACAGAAACAGCAATGTGTTTCTCCTTGATATATGCGTGTTGGAAATTATATATGCCGCAGGATATCCAAGCAGCAGGCATATTGCAGTTGAAATTGCCGCTAAATAAATGGAGTCCCACAAAATATTCAAATACATAGGATTAAAGAATTTTTTGAAATTCTCAAATGTAAAATGAATTGTTGTGAGCCCGTTTGATTCCTTGGTCGTAATACTGTATAAAAGCACCAAAAACGACGGCAAAGCAATAAACAAAAATATCCAAACCACATAGGGGTAAGCAAAGTATTTTGTTCTGTCCTTCAAAGCTATTCCCCCTTTTCCATAATATGAATGTCATCAGGAGTTAAAGTTAAACCGACAGTTGCACCTACAGGAGCCATATCTGTTGAATGAACCAAAAATTCATAGCCA
Source organism: Firmicutes bacterium UBA1047 (assembly GCA_002316585.1). GTDB lineage: Bacteria > Bacillota > Clostridia > Tissierellales > Sedimentibacteraceae > Sedimentibacter. The sequence continues at coordinate 3,498 of DCDU01000187.1, forward strand.
TTTGAAACAATATCCATTTCATAGTGAACACCTTTAAATGTGACTGACTTTACAATGCCTTCCAATTTGCCTTCGCCGGAAGGGGTTAAGTCTAAGTCTTCGGGACGAATAACCACATCAACATCTTCTCCTCTTCCGAAGCCTGAATCAAGACATTCAAATTTCTTTCCTAAAAACTCAACCAAATAATCATCAATCATAACCCCGTCCAATATATTGCTTTCACCGATGAAATCAGCAACAAATGCATTTTCCGGCTCGTTGTATATATCGATTGGAGTTCCCATTTGCTGAATTATTCCGTCATTCATAACTACAATTGTATCGGACATTGTAAGAGCTTCTTCCTGGTCATGAGTTACATAAATAAATGTAATTCCCAGCTGCTGCTGCATAGCTTTCAGTTCATGCTGCATTTCCTTTCTCAGCTTTAAATCCAAAGCACCTAAAGGTTCATCCAGCAAAAGTACCTTCGGCTCATTTACCAAGGCTCTTGCTATGGCAATACGCTGCTGCTGTCCGCCGCTTAGCTGGTCGATTCTTCTTTTCCCGTAATTTTTAAGATTGAAAAGCTCCAACATTTTTTCAACCTTGCCGGAAATTAAGCTTTCATCCATTTTCTTTATTCTAAGACCAAATGAAATGTTTTCGAAAACATTTAAATGAGGAAACAAAGCATATTTTTGGAACACAGTGTTCAGCTGCCTTTTAAAGGGCGGAACATCATTTATTAAATGACCGTCGAAATAAACCTCACCGTCATCAGGAGTTTCGAATCCTCCTATTATTCTGAGGGTGGTTGTTTTGCC
>DCDU01000187.1:4537-5092 GCA_002316585.1 Firmicutes bacterium UBA1047
CCGTCAAATTTTTTGGTTATATTATTTAATTGTATAATTGCATTATCCATTATTACCTCCTGATCAGAAATTTGGGGGAGTGCTTACCCATAATACCCTTGCCGGGTTTTTGCCGGTATTTTCTATATAATGAGTTTTGTTTGCCTTAATATAAAAGGACTCACCTTTTTTAACCTTATAAACTTGATTGCCATAATTCAGCAGTATTGAGCCGCTTAAAACATAACCGAATTCTTCTCCCTCGTGGGGTTCGTCGGGTTTAATTTTGCTGTGACTTCCAAGTTCCACTAAAATGGGCTCCATCTTATTCTTTTGTGCATTTGGAACAATCCAGTTTATGATATAATTATCATCCGATTCTTTTACAAACACATCTTCCTGCTTAAATACTATTTTGCTGTCGACGGCTTCATTGAAGAAGCTTCCTAAGTCAGTGCCCAAGCATTCCAAGATGTCCGTCAGAGTTGCTATGGAAGGAGAGGTTAAGTCTCTTTCCAACTGTGAAATATAGCCCTTTGTCAATTCACACCTGTCTGCCAATTCTTGTTGAGTGAG
>DCDU01000187.1:5229-8411 GCA_002316585.1 Firmicutes bacterium UBA1047
TCTGCCAATTCTTGTTGAGTGAGGGAATTTGCAACTCTTATTCTTTTTAAATTTTCTCCAATCTTCATATGCGCCTCACTAATATTATTAAACTCAAAGTTTAAAGTTACTAAACTTTTAAACAGCTTTTATTATATATAGGGATACCCCTCCTGTCAATAACAAATTTCAACTGAAATGTTGACACAATATCTTCATTTGATATATAGTAAATTAACAAATGAAAGCAGGTGAATCATGGCTAAGATAAAATCAAAATTTGTTTGTCAGGAATGCGGTTATGAAACTGTCAAATGGCTTGGCAAATGTCCCTCCTGCGGCGAGTGGAACACATTTGTCGAGGAGTTTGAAACAAAGGGCAGCGACTTAAAAAGCCAAAGGGGCATCGGCAAGGGCAAAATAGAAAAAATCAACAATATAACATCTACAAAAAAAGAAAGAATTTCTACAGGCAGTATGGAANNTGGAACACATTTGTCGAGGAGTTTGAAACAAAGGGCAGCGACTTAAAAAGCCAAAGGGGCATCGGCAAGGGCAAAATAGAAAAAATCAACAATATAACATCTACAAAAAAAGAAAGAATTTCTACAGGCAGTATGGAAATGGACAGGGTTTTAGGGGGAGGAATTATTAAAAGTTCCCTTATACTTGTGGGTGGAGACCCGGGCATAGGCAAGTCAACTCTTTTGCTGCAAGTAGCAGACCATGCATCAAAACTTAGATTAAAGGTACTTTATGTTTCCGGAGAAGAATCAACAGAGCAGATTAAAATAAGGGCCGACAGGTTAGGTATAGGTGAGGGAGAGCTTTATGTTCTTGCTGAAACGAATATCGATATAATCAGGGAGTTCGTAGAAAAAGAAGAGCCTGATTTGCTTGTTCTTGATTCCATACAGACGATATATTCGCCGGATGTGGTATCTGCGCCGGGAAGTGTCACTCAGGTAAGAGAAGTAACATCAATGGTAATGCGCATGACAAAAATCAGAAATATGGCATCCTTCATAGTCGGACATGTTACAAAGACGGGAGCCATTGCAGGACCCAGGGTATTGGAGCACATGGTTGATACGGTGCTTTATTTTGAAGGAGAAAGGCATTTTTCCTACAGAATATTGAGAGCAGTTAAAAATCGTTTCGGCTCCACCAATGAAATCGGTATTTTCGAAATGCGTGACAGAGGACTTATAGAGGTGGAGAATCCTTCGGAGGTATTTTTAAAGGGGAGACCTGTTGACGCATACGGTACTGTGGTAACTGCAGCTATGGAAGGAACAAGACCTGTTTTAATAGAAATACAAGCATTGGTTACATATTCACCGGCAGGATTTGCTAACAGAGTAACAACGGGTATTGATAAAAACAGGGCGGCAATGCTGATTGCAGTGTTGGAGAAGAAAGCCGGACTATCGATTCAAAGCTCCGATACATTTATTAATGTGACGGGAGGGCTGCAAATTAAAGAGCCGGCAAGCGATTTGGCAATACTGTGCGCTTTGGCATCAAGCTTTAAAGAAATTCCCGTTGACTTCAAAACCGTGTTGATTGGAGAAGTAGGTCTTACAGGAGAAATAAGAGGAGTTAACTCAATTGAAAAAAGACTTTTGGAAGCACAGAAAATGGGATTTGAAAGAGCTGTCATAGCAGAAGCTAATGCTGAAGTATCAAAAGAAATAAAAAACATGGACATAATTCCCGTAAACAGCATAAGACAAGTAATGGAAATCCTATTCTAAGGAATTCCGGGGACGGACCTTAAAATGCCATGGATGAGATTCTTCGAGCTGCGCTCTCGGAATTACGAGGTCTGAGCCATCGGTATGGCGGTTATTCATAGCAATAACAAGCTGAATTACTACCAAAATATAATAATCATGGAGGGTTAAATTGCTAAATTTTTTAAGAAAAGAAGGAATAAACGAAAATCTTATAGATGAAGTAGATAAATTCCGGAAATTTTATAAAGTAAAATTAAATTTGAAATATAGAATCCCCACACCAAAATATAACTACTACGGCAACGAGGTTTGGGAAGAAGCAATTACAGCACTTCTTTGCGGTGAAAATCTGCTGCTGGTCGGCTCAAAAGCTACCGGGAAAAATGTTTTGGCAGAGAATTTATCGGCAGTATTCGGCAGACCTAAATGGGATATTTCATTTCATGTAAATACCGACTCCACATCCTTAATAGGAACGGATACATTTGAGAATGGTCAGGTAGTATTCAGAAACGGTCCAATCTATGAATGCGCAAAATGGGGCGGCTTTGGAGTATTAGATGAAATCAATATGGCAAAAAATGATTCGGTGGCTGTCTTGCATGCTACATTAGACTACAGAAGAATAATTGATGTGCCCGGATATGACAAAATTACAATAGATGATGCGAGCCGCTTTATTGCAACCATGAATTACGGCTACGCAGGTACAAGGGAGTTGAATGAAGCGCTGACTTCCCGTTTTATGGTGATAAATATGCTTAATATTTCAGCAAAGAATCTAAAAAAACTGCTGCAAAGAGAATACCCTGATTTGAGAGATGAATATATTGAACAATTTGCAGGACTTTTCAAGGACCTGCAATTGAAAAGCGAAAATTCGGAAATTTCAACTAAGTCGGTTGATTTAAGAGGACTTCTTTCTTCGATTAATTTAATGAATAAGGGACTGTCTCCTGTTAAAGCATTGCAGATGGGAATTGCAAATAAGTCATTTGATGATTTTGAGCGGACATTAGTGGAAGATGTTATACGTCTCAGGATATCGGATAGTGTGGAAAGGAATGAAATTTTCAAGGATTGATTATGCATAACTTAAATGAAGATAATAAAAGAGCCCTTAATATCATTTGGAATGCTTCGGATGATTATTCAATAAATCCGGAATTCAAAGCCTATGATGAAAAAGGAGAAGCTGATCTTTATTGGAATTATATAATCGGAGCTGTTCATAAATATTATGATTTTACTCTTCTTCAGAGTTTCTTCAACTATCTGAAGACAGACAGCGGTCATGAATTTTATGAAGAACTTTTCTGGATAGGTTTAGAACATTGTGCCTTTAATAAAGGAAAAAATGACAGACCTGTTTTAACCTGTCTTCGAAGAAACTATGCAAAAAGGGTTCTGAAAGGTGAAACATCACCATTTGCAGATAATATGCTAAATGTAATAAAAAATGCT
>DCDU01000187.1:8536-13687 GCA_002316585.1 Firmicutes bacterium UBA1047
AAAATGCTCATTTCGGAAGAGTTTTAGGTAAGACCCCTGAAATATCAGGCAATGCACTTAATATCTTAAATGATCTTGAATTTGACGATGCGCTAAGCACAGAGGAAATAGTGCTTAGAATGAATCAAATTATCAAGACATATTTTAGATTTAATTACGGCCAATATGAAATTGATACTAAGAGTGCAAAAAAAAACAAAACTGAAGAAGACTTTCAAAAGCATACTGAAAATGGCGATGAAAAGCTTAGTGATTCAGAAATGAAAGCCATGAATGATTTGTATTTGGATTCCGCAGAAACATCAAGAGAAATTTATTTCGAAGAATTAAAGCAAAAAACTAAAAAGCATTATCGTAAAATTACGGCAGAGAAAAAGGACGATTCGGAAAGGCAATATATTCGCAAGTATTTCGGCGCTTCTATTATTTCCGAGCAAAAAACCTATTCAATAGAGCGAAGTCTATGTATCGGCAACCACAAAAACTGCCATTTGCATTTTACAAGGGGAGAATTTGATGCTGAATTTGAAAGTGATTCTAATGCAATTTACTATAATAAAGCATTGATGGAACAAAAGGAAATTAATTCGGCTCACTTCAATGCAAATTATATAAAACACAAAAATAGCATTTTAAAGCTTACCAACAGAATCAGAAACACAATGTTGGCTTATTTCGAATCATATACCGGCAAATCCGAAGCGGGAAAATTAAATGCGCCAAAGATTTGGAGAAATATATATGTAAATGATAGCAGGATATTTACAAAGACATATAACAATGACATAGGAAATATTTCTGTGGATATTTTGCTTGATGCGTCAGCATCACAGCATGAAAGGCAGGAAACAATTGCAGCCGAAGGTTATATAATTGCCGAAAGCTTCACGCAATGTCAAATTCCTGTCAGGGTTTACTCATTCAGCAGTTTAAGAAACTATACGGTTATTAACCTTTATCGTGATTATGATGAACCGGATAATAATAACAAAATATTTAATTATAAAACTACAGGCTGCAACAGGGACGGATTAGCTATCCGCACGGCATTATACATGATGGAAGGAAGCGGCTTTTACAATAAAATACTGATAGTTCTTTCCGACTGCAAGCCAAATGATGCTCAAAGCATACCCGATACGGGAATAAAGCAGGAACAGACCAAGTATGCGGGAGTTACCGGTATATTTGACACGGCTTTTGAAGTGAAAAAGGGTGTTAATAACGGCAATTCAATTCTTTGTGTATTCACAGGCGAAGACGAGGATGTAAAAACAGCGAAAAAAATATACGGACACAATTTTGCCCGTATATATTATCCCGAAAGATTCGCTGAAATAGTAGGGATTCTAATGCAGAATCAACTCAAAAACCTATAGCGGGCACGTGCTGTCTTAATGTCCCACCAATACGTGTTGGCTTCTTTTTTCGAAGAAGTCTTTTGCAACCTGTGGGAACAGTGCGTATGATAAAATATCTTGCTCGGACACCGCCAAGTATCCTATCTCTTGCTTAAACTTCTCATATCCATTACCTAAAAGGTCTGCGGGACGGATTGTTATTACTTCTTCATCTCCGATAATAAGTTTTTTTATTTCATCTGATATGGGAGCAGCCGGCTTTCCGTACATACCTCTTACATAATTTTTTATTTCTGTAGGTATTACTTTGTACCTTCCGCCTGAAATTACATTGAAAACAGCTTGAGCTCCTATCATTTGACTCATTGGAGTAACTAATGGAGGATAACCTAAATCTTTTCTGATTTTTGGAACTTCCGATAATACTTCTTCAAATTTATCAACTGCGTTAAGTGACTTCATTTGAATCAGCATGTTTGAAAGCATGCCTCCGGGTATTTGGTATAATAGAGTTTTCGGTTCGGTCATGAGCACCTTTATGTTGAATGTTCCATCCTCTTCATATTTTTTCATAACGGATTTAAAATACTCGGCAATATTATTTAATCTCTGTAAATTTAGCTTAGGATCCCTTTCGGTATCTTTAAGCGCTAATGCAAGAGATTCAGTTGCAGGCTGTGATGTTCCCGAAGATAAAGGCGATATAGCAGTATCAACGATATCAATTCCTGCTTCCACAGCTTTCAAAACGGACATTTCCCCGACTCCGCTGGTGCAGTGCGTATGAAACTCCAATGGAAGATCCGTAACTTCTTTTATGGATTTAACTAAGTAATAAGCATCATAAGGCAATAATATTCCGGACATATCCTTGATGCAGATTGAGTCAGCTCCTGCATTTTCAAAGTCCTTTATTAATTTTAAATAATATTCTTTCGTGTGCACCGGACTTGTTGAATAAGAGATGGCGCACTGGCAGTGAGCTCCTTCCGATTTAATAACATCTATGGAGCTTTTTAAATTTCTAATGTCGTTAAGTGCGTCAAATACTCTGACAATATCGACACCTTCATATATTGCATTTTTTAAAAATCTCTCTACTATATCATCCGGATAATTTTTATATCCCAATATATTCTGACCTCTCGAAAGCATTTGAAGCTTGGTGTTTTTAACATTAGCTCTTATTTTTCTCAGTCTTTCCCAAGGGTCTTCGTTTAAATATCTGAGGCAGGCATCAAATGTTGCCCCTCCCCATACTTCCACGGAATAATATCCTGCATTGTCTATCTCTGAAAGAATGGGCAATATTTCTTCAGTTGTAAGTCTTGTCGCAATTAATGACTGGTGGCCGTCTCTAAGTGATGTTTCGGCTATTTTCAGTTTACGCATTTTTACCTCCTCCTTAATCATGTAAAATTATGTAAAATACGTTTTTTCTTTATAATAATCGCATATTTTAAGCATCAAGCATATTTTGTTAAGTTTTATAATATTCTTTTCCTTGATATGATTAATATACATATGTTATAATATCATAGGAAAGCATTATTGTATACAATAATTTGAAATTAAAATAGTTTGAATACAGAAGTAATTATATTTTCTTTATTTTTAAAGGGTTTGGGGTATCAGACATAAATATTTAATTATGCTGTCCGCGAGGATTGTTATTTTTACAACACATATACAATAACATGCAAATGTAGATTTGTACATAATTAAAATAACCATTATTGCAATAATCCATACAATAAGACAGGAGTTTTTAAAATTAACTTAATATAATAAGGCGGTGTAAAATGGACCAGACAGATTTGAAGATTATCAGTATATTGCAGCAAGACGGAAGAATTTCAATGAAGGAATTAGGAAAAGTTGTTTCATTAAGTCCTCCTGCAGTAGCCGAAAGAGTGAAAAGATTAGAAGACATAGGTGTTATTGAACGCTACAAGGCAGTAATCAATAATGAAAAAATAGGCAAACCTATCTGTGTTTTAATCAATGCATCAATAAAACCTGAAAAACAGGATACATTTCTTCAATTTGCCGACAGCGCAGACGAAATAGTGGAATGCCATCACGTAACAGGACCCCACAGCATGATTATGAAAGCATACCTGAGAGAAATGACCCATTTGGAAGAATTGGTAGGGAAAATTCAATTTTACGGCAATACCGAAACATTTATTATAATGTCAAGCCCGATAGACGGTAAAGAAATTTAAGATGCCCTCAGAGTGTTTATTCTGAAAGGGGCAAATATTTTGGTAAATGAAACTTAAATGTTATTGTTTGGTTTTTATATATAAATAAACAGATGCGGACAATATCAATACCCCGCCTGCAATTGACAGCAAATCCGGTACTTCTTTTAAAAATATAAAGCCAAGTACCGATGAAAAAATAATGTTAGAGTAATCATAAATAGAAATTTCTGACGCAGGGCATCCGGTGTATGCAAATGTAAGAGCAATCTGACCTAAAGCTGCAAATACGCCCAGGAGTACAAGAAGCATTAATTCATAATACCCCGGCAATACAAAATCAAAAAAGAAAAAAGGAACGCAGCTTAAAGAAGAAAAAAACGAAAAATAAAAAACTGTGGTATAAACACTTTCTTTGTCGTCTATCATTCCAATGAACATATAGGCAGCGCCGGAAAGGACAGCAGAAACAAAACTCGCAGCAGCTGGGACGACGGATGAGTTAAATTGCGGTTTTATTACTAAAAGTGCACCGATTACAGATACTATCAATACTGTTAATTTGGTTCTATTTATTTTTTCCTTTAGAAAATAATGTGCCAATATTATTACAAAAACAGGAGACAGCTTATTAAGTATGGCAGCATCGGCTGCCAACATTTGTGTTGTGGCATAAAAGAAAAGTATTAAACCTGTAAAGCCGAATAAATAACGGTAAAAAAGGTATTTTCGGTTTTCTTTTAATCCAAAGAAAGAAAGCTTGTTTTTCTTGATTATAAAATAAGCAATTATAAGGCATATAAAATTTCTGAAAAACACTTTTTCCATTAAAGGGATTTGAGGCAGCAGTTTAACAATTATTTGCATTGCCGAAAAGGTGAATGCGGAAAAAAGCATTAATATTACGGATTTATTTTTAAGTGTCATATTGTACTCCAATTAAGCAATTTAATTTAATATGCGCAAATATAAAAGTATTATTAATATAAATTGGGTTCGCGCATCTGCAAAAATTTACATAGAATAATTTTGAAACTATGATATAATGATAAAGTTACATATCGGAATTTAAATTGACAAGTAGTTAAAGAGGTGTACAAATGTTAAGAATTCAGCAGGTTAAGCTACCTATAGATCATACTGAAGAAGATTTATTAATAAAAGCAGCAGAAGCATTAAAAATAAAAACGGAAGAAATCAAAGAGCTTTCTATTTTCAGAAAGTCGATAGATGCAAGAAAAAAAGATGAAATTCTTTTTATTTATGCTTTAGATGTGGATACATACAAGGAAGTGAAAATTTCAAAAAGGAACTCAAATGTTACTGTTGTGGAGCCATTCATATATGAGGTGGAAGCAACAGGAGAAAAACCCTTAAAAAACAGGCCTGTTGTTGTAGGAAGCGGACCCGCAGGGCTTTTTTGCGCTTTGCTCCTTGCGGAAAAGGGCTATAAGCCGATAATTCTTGAAAGAGGCAAGAAGGTAAAGGAAAGAGTTAAGGATATAGAAAAATTCTGGAAAGATGGAATTATAGATTTAAACTCAAACATACAGTTCGGAGAAGGAGGAGCCGGAACATTTTCT
>DCDU01000064.1:0-1958 GCA_002316585.1 Firmicutes bacterium UBA1047
TTTCCTCAGGTTAAATTATGCTATGAAATAATTAACCGCTTTCTTTGTGAGGTGAATTAATTGAAAAATAAAAAGGTATCGGAATGGAGCAAATTAGACAATGCTGCAAAAATATTCCCTGCCAACAGCAAAAAAAGCGACACAAAAGTGTTCAGGTTTGCATGCGAATTATTTGATACTGTTGACAGGCAGGTTCTTCAGCAAGCTCTGAATATTACCTTGGAAGCATTTCCTCTTTACAAATCAATAATAAAGAGCGGATTGTTCTGGTATTATTTTGAAAAAAGCCGCTTTGATGCAATTGCAACCGAAGAAAACCTGCCTCCGTGCTCCACTCTGTATGATAAAAATAATAAAACATTATTGTTCAGGGTAATGTATTACAAGAAGCGTATAAGTTTTGAAGTATATCATGCTTTGGCTGACGGTGCGGGAGCGCTGCAATTTTTCAAAACATTGATATTCCACTACATAACTATAAAGTATAAATACGCTTTAAGAGACAAATCTCCTGTCTTGGATATAGAGGCTTCAAAAACACAAAAAATGGACGACAGCTTTCAAAAATATTATACTGATGCAAAAGTCTTTAACAAAAAAAAGAATATTAAAGCTTTTAAAATCAGAGGAATGAAAATTCCGGAATACCGTATCAGCGTAATTGAAGGCATTATTCCCGCCGATAAAATGCTATCTAAAGTAAAGGAATATAAATCATCCCTGACTATATTTTTAGCGGCTGTTTTAATGTGCTCAATAAATGAAGAGATTCCCTTAAGATTAAAAAAGAAACCTGTTGTTTTAAGTATACCTGTAAATTTGCGGAATTATTATTACTCTCAGACAGCACGTAACTTTTTTGGAGTTATGAATGTTGATTATAATTTTTCAAAGGGAAGCGGTGAATTAACTGAAGTAATCGAAGCTTTAAAGCAAAAATTCAAAGAAAATTTAACACCGGAGCGTATGGAAAAAAGAATCAACAAATTTGCATCCTTAGAGCACAATTTTATTCTGAGAATTATTCCCCTTGCAATAAAAGACATAATTTTGAAAATTGCAAACAGCATTGTGGACAGAAGCTATACATCAACTTTGTCTAACGTGGGAGTTATAAATATGCCTGCCGATATTAAGCCTTTTATATATTCCTTCGATATATTTGTAAGTACAAATAAACTCCAGGTCTGCGTATGTTCCTTTGAAAACCAGCTTCGAATAAGCTTTACTTCCGCATTTATAAGTACGGAAATTCAAAGACGGTTTTTCAGGACCTTAACTGATATTGGAATACCTGTTATCATTGAGTCGAATATTGTTGACGAAGAACAGGAGGCAATGTAATGAAGTATTGCAATAACTGCAATGTAGAGGTAGCGGGCAAAAGGAAAGTCTGCCCTCTCTGCCAAGGGCGCCTTACCGGCGATAAATATCAGGATGAAGTTTTTCCAAGGATTTCATTTATTTATAAAGAACATAGCAAGTTTTTTAAGATGATGCTTCTGATTTCCATAATAGCGGCAGCCGTTACCGTGGCTGTCAATATATTGCTGCCGCAAAGAGGGGCATGGTCCCTGTTCGTGCTGGGAGGTCTTGGCTCGGTATGGGCAAGTATTGTGACTTCAATAAACAAGCGAAAAAACATACCCAAAAATATTGTGTATCAGGTTATAACAATATCCGTAATTGTTTTTATATGGGATATATTGACAGGATGGAGGGGATGGTCCATAAATTATGTAATACCGTTTGTATGTGTTTTTGCCATGATATCCATGGCTACAATTACCAAGGTAAGAAAACTGCATATTGAAGATTATATTTTGTATATAATAATTGACGGATTGTTCGGAATAATTCCGGTAATATTTATAATATTCGGGTTTTTGGATGTATTGTATCCATCACTGATTTGTATTGTAACAAGTGTTATTTCCCTGTCGGCAATTATAATTTTC
>DCDU01000064.1:2104-2378 GCA_002316585.1 Firmicutes bacterium UBA1047
GAAATAAGAAGAAGGATGCATGTTTAGCGACCTCTCAAGACTTAATAATTTACTGATTGCTTATACACTCCCTGTTTATTAACGCAATGATTGCCAAGCATACAATCATTGCGGCAGGTGCTATATAGAAAGCTGTATAGGGTCCGGCAAAGTCATTTAATGCACCGGTAATGTTGAATAATATCATATATAAAATATTGCTGATTGTTGTTATCAGCCCTATTGCAAATGAAGTGCTTTCTTTGAAAACAGAATTTGTTATAACCATAATTGT
>DCDU01000064.1:2537-2731 GCA_002316585.1 Firmicutes bacterium UBA1047
ATAACCATAATTGTGGGGAAAACTATGGACATAAAAAACCCTGAAGCCGCTATGATTAAAAGACCCTTGTCCCTTAACAAAAGACCAGATAACAGGCACAGAGCACCGGAAAATAAATATATTTGAAGACCCTTTATATTTCCTGTCTTTTTGAGGATGAACCCACCTATAAGCCTTCCCAATGCAAACAAAAG